>NZ_JBHVWC010000075.1:0-6677 GCF_042882445.1 Kitasatospora sp. NPDC058218
GTGGTGTCCCCGCGGGGGCGGCCGGGGGGCGGGCCCGCGGTGGTGTCCCGCGGGCGCGCCGGGGGGGCCCCGGGCCGGTGGGGCCCGGGGCCGGGGTGGTCCGGACGGCGGGATCGCCGTCCGGACCGGTCGTGCGGAGTGAGGATGTGGTGAAGAACCGATCACCTGCTCGGCCGGGTGGGCCAGGGGACGGGCAGCTCCTCGGCGGCCTCCGCCAGGTGCGCGGTGATCACCAGGGTGCCCTCCTCGACCTGGTAGTCCAGCGGCGCGGCCAGCTTGCGCATGGTGGCGATCAACCCGGTGTTGGAGGAGTTGGTGACGGCGTACACCGTCTCCACCCCGGCCTCCAGCGCCAGCGCGGCCATCCGCCGCATCAGGTCGAGCCCCAGCCCGCGCCGCTGCCAGTCGTCCTCGACCAGCACCGCGACCTCGGCGCTGTCGTCGTCCCACATCAGGTGCCCGAGGGCGACGATCCGCCCGTCGGCGGCCTCGACCGCGAGGGTCTGGCCGTGCCGGGCGTCCAGCAGGTGGTCCAGGTAGCGGTCGGCGTCCCGGACCGGGCCGTGGTAGCGCTTGCGCAGGGTCTCCGGGGAGCAGCGGTGGTGCATGGCCAGGGCCGCCTCGTGGTCGCCCGCGTCCGCGCGCCGGACGGTCAGGTCCGCCCCGGCGGGCAGCCTCAGCCGGGCCCGGACGTCCGGTACCCGGGGACCGAGCAGGGTGTCCAGCTCGACCAGCGCCTGGGCCCGGGCGAACTCGGTCGGGGTGAACGGCAGGTGCGGGCGGCTGAGCTCGATGAGGTCGCCGGAGGGCACCGGCAGCCGCATCACGTGCCCGTCCACCCCGCCGCCGCGCCGGGCCGCGCCCGGGTACTGCCGGATGGCGCACTGCCCGAACAGTCGGCGCAGCGCGATCGGCAGCTCGGCGGCGTCGAGTGCGGTGCGGGTCGCCAGCGCCAGGACGTGGGTGGGCACGTCCACCAGGTCGTGCGCGTCGGCCGGGTCGCTCCAGATGTCGTGCCCGCCGGCCCCCGCCACCAGCGCGGCCAGATCGGCCCGGGTGAGCGTGTGCGGCGCGCGGACGAAGAACTCGTCCACGGTGCCGTTCGGCAGCGGGTGGGACTGCATCGAGATGATGTTGACCTGCCGCTCGGCGAAGGCCGCGCAGACCCGGGCCAGGCTGCCGGGGGAGTCCTGCACCGTGGTGCGGACCCGCCAGAGCGTGGTCTGCTCGAAGTCGTGCAGCGGCCCCTTCAGCCCGTCCGGCCGGGCCGCGGCCGAGGGCGCCGGTGGGGCCGGCGGGCCGTGCAGATGGTGCCGGTGCGACCACCAGGTGTGGAACAGGGCCGTGGCGAGCAGCGCCACCGCGGACGCGGCGAGCACCACCGGGCCCTCCGGGCCGTGCACGACGATCTTGGCCACCAGGTCGGCGGCGGTCACCGAGAGGAAGATCGCGGCGAGTTCCACGGTGTCGCGGCGCCAGCGATGGGTTCTGGCGCCGCGCCGCTGGGCACGGGAGGGGGTCGGCGAGTGGTCGGCGTGGTCGGTCGTCGTCAGAGGCTCCGTGTGCTCCATGCCATCAATCTGCCGCTCCGGTGTTTCGCGATCACGAATCCCCCGTGACCTGTCGGTAAATGTCGTTGATTTCGCACGCTCGCCCGGGGTTGGAAGCGGCCCACTGCTGGCCCAGACCTCGCATCAGCTGGAGGACGATCTCGGTTGTGGCAAGCGCTCGGAATCGTTCGCCCGTTCCCCCGGTGCCCGTGCCGGAACGCTCGACCACGCCGAGCCGGGGCGAGGCGAGGAAGTCGAGGGCCTCGATCACCTCGGCCTCGGAGGCCGGTCGCTGCTGGGCCCGGAGCTCACGCCGTAGCGTCGGCACGTCGAGCCACCCCCCTTCCTGGAGCGGATCCTCGGCCTCGGTGACCAGGACGCCGACGAGCGCCCGCTCGACCTCGGTACGTCGCAGCTGCTCGTTCCAGGCCTGACGAAGGGCCAGGTGCCGCTGATCGGCGCGCAGTCCCGGATCGACAAGGGGTCGAAGTTGGGGGGGCGTCAAGGGTGTGACGGCCTGCGCGGTCACGGCGTCGGCGAGAGTGGCCACGAGGATGACGGCGACGGCGGGGTCGTCGTCCGCCGCCTTCCGCAGATGGTGATCGAAGCCGCTGCCGATGAGCAGCGTGGTCCTCGCTCCGGTCTTCGCGCGCCGCTCCATCAGGTCGGAAAGGTACGACTCGTCGTCGTGCGCGCCGCTCCACGTTGCCACGGCAACGACGGGGCTTTCGACGCCTACGCCGACACGTACGTGGCAGCCCTGCTCCTGGCTGCTGTGGTCGCTCCGGTCTTCGACCATGCCGAGGTGGGCAAGGGCGGAGAGGACGGCGGTCCGCAACTGCTCGGGAGACGCGCTGTCGAGCAAGGCGTTCCGGAGGCCGGCGGCGAGGTCAGGAGCGGTTGGCGGCCGGCCCGCGGGTGTTTCACGTGCTTGGGTGTCGGCCGTCGTATCGGCCGGCGGCTCGGTCCGGGCCGTCTGGCAACGGACAGCCTCGCCGAACGAGCGCCCGAGCGCGGTGATCCGGTACACGGTCTGGGACATCTTGGCGACCAGGTCGCACGCGAGCAGGAGGTCCAGCCGGGCCCTGATCGAGGGGATCCGCAGCGGTCGGTACTCCTGGGACGTGTAGGCCGTGGCACGCTCGGCCAGCTCTGCTGCGGTCTGTGGAGCTGTGGCGAGCTCCTGGAGGATCTCACCGAAGTAGAAGACACGCGTGTGAATGATCCGGGCCAGGTTGATCGACTCCTCGGAGTTCACCCAGGCTTCGCCTGCTTCGGTAGCCGCCCAGCTGGTGGAGGAGGCTCGCCGGATGAGGCCCAGAGACCTGGCGGTGTCCCGGGCTGCCCTCGCGCTGGACTCGCTCCTGGTGCCGGGGAAGTGTTCGAGGATCAGCTTGGTCAGGGCGTTGTCGGAAATGGACGGGGTGGCGGCTTCGGTGAGGATCCGAAGTGCCTCCAGGCGTCCGTGTTCGTCCTGGCCGCCGGGAACGTAGAGCCCGGAGGCGTACGGACGCTCCCTGAGGGCTTTCTCGTCCAGATCATGGAGGAGCTCGCCAACGGCGGGCGGGGTCACCGGGAGCTCGACGGACTCCACTTCCGCCTCCCACTCGGGTGCTCCGGGGGCGAGGAGCGGCTGGAGTTCCCCGCCTGCCTCGGTCAGGTGTACCTGCCCGTCGTACAGATCGGCCAGTCGCAGTGCCCGCAACCAGCCGGTGCGGTCGCGGACCGGGCCGGCGGACTCCCATCGCAGGCCGTAGCGCCGCTTGGCGATCTCCAGAAGGCCGTCGTGGGTGAGAGGTCCCTCGGCGAGGGCAAGCATGACCTCGCCGACGAACCGGACATGGACATGAAGGGCCCCCAAGAGATGTGAGGGATCGCCCGTCTCGTGCCAGAGCCTTGCGGCTTCGGTCGGCACGAAGCCGGTTCCCTCCCGCTTCAGGAGACCTGCACGGGCCAGCGCCGGTAGCGGTGACCGCCCACTCGCGGGTGTTCGCGTGGCTGCTGCGGCTTCGGCCTGGCCCCGGTCCAGCTCCGTGAGCAGGTTCCGCAACTGATCCGGCCACTGCGAGACGGAGCCCGGCAAGGTCGGCATGGTGCCTGTGCGGAACTCCCAGGCGTACGGCTCGACGACGGTCCGGACGGACCGGAGCGGTTGGCCCGGGCCTGTCTGCGCGACGTTCGCGGTCTCCCCGTAGCGGCCGATCCGTCCTGTTGAAGGACGATCGGGCGGCGCCGGATGGGAGCTGGTGCCGACGATCTCGCGGTCGGACCGGGCGAGAGTGTCGCCGGCGGGAGGAGCGGCCGTCTTCGACTTCCGCCGCAGCTGTAGGCGAAGTGCCGTCAGGCCCATCCAGCGCTGGGACCATTCGGTGATTTCCGGCGATGTACGCTCCACGCGTACCGGCTCGCCGTCCTCGTCGTAGGACAGCAGCACCCGAACCAGGGTTGTCAGGAACTCCCGGCCGGGCAACCGCTTGCCGGTCAGCACCTCGCTGATCCCCGATACCGACAGCCACTTGATGCTCTTGGACCGTTCGCTGATGACCTGCAACGGCGGGTTGCCTCGCGAGATCCGCAGGGACTGCAGGTCGTCGGAGAGCTCTGCCAAAAGCGTGGCGTAGTCCTTCGCGGGGTCGTTTCCGCTACCGGCGAGCGATGTGGTCACGATGATGGCCTCCCCTGGCATCGATGCCCCGAGTCCTCAGCATAGAGATTCGGCTGCTCCGGGAAGCAGGTTCATGAATTCCGCCGAAACTTGGCGAAGTGGTCCGATAGGTTGCGATGGTCGTTGCCGGAGGCGGTCCTGACCACCGGCATGTCGGCGATGCTCGGTGCTCATCGGCTTCCTACGGCCACGTACAGGTGTCTTCGCCCCGCGTGACCCGGTGGCCGCCGAACCGCTCTCCTGGGGCACATGACGAGCCATCGCGGATCTGACCCGGCATCCCGGATGCCGGGTCAGGCACGTCGGTCCCAGGTAAGGAGCAGAGGATGTCCGACAACGGTTCCGACCGGATCCGGTTCATCGGCCGGAAGCGGCAGGTCACGGCGACGGCCGAGCCGACCCTGGAGGAACGGATCAGCGCGGTCGTCCGTGTCCCCGCCCAGCGGGAGGTCGTCGAGCGATGGATCGCTTGCTTGGAACGTCCGGGTCAGCACCACCCCCGTGACTGCCCGTGCCTGTGCCGCACCACGCACACGGAGCGAAAGGCGCGCCGCCGTCGAGCCGTTGTCACCGCTGCCCAGAGCGTGCTCGTCGCCGGCGGCCTGGTGCTGGGCGGATACGGCCTCCGCCTGGTGGTGGGCGGAGGCAGCGGCCTTCACTGGTTCGCCGCCAGCGCCTTCCTCTTCGGCGCCGCCACGGCATTGCAGTTGTTCCGGCCCCGCGAGGGGGCATAGGGCCAGGGCCATGCGAACGGCCGGGGCGGCCGCCCGGACGAGCTGTGGAGTGCGTGCGGAAGTCGGGCCGTGGCGATGGTGCCGGTCGGCTACCGCACCTCGTGGGCGAGCAGTTCGGCCGCGGCCGACTTCACCTCGGTGAGGAGCAGGGCGAGGTCGGCCTCGGTGGTGTCGGCGTTGAGCAGGCAGGCGCGCAGCATCTCGTGGCCGTCGAGCCGGGCGCCGGTGACGAAGACCCGGCCGCGGCGCTGCACGGCCACCGGCAGCTCCCGGTTGAGCGTGTCCAGCGCCGTCCCGTCCAGTCCGGGGGCGCGGTGGCGGAACGCCACGATGGAGGTCTGCACCTCCGCCAGCAGCTCCAACTCGTCGTCCGCCTCGATGAGTTCCCCGAGGTGGCGGGCCAGTGCGGTGCACCGGGTGATGTCCCGGGCGATGCCGTCGCGGCCCCGGTGGGCGATGGTGGCCCACACCTTGAGGGCGCGGAACGGGCGGGTCTGTTCGGTGCCGTACTCGGAGAACCAGCCGAGCGACCCGGCCGCCTCGTCGCGCAGATAGGACGGCACCAGGCTGAAGGTGGCGCGCAGTTCCTCGGTGTCGCGCACCAGCGCGCAGCCGCAGTCCACCGGGACGCCCAGCCACTTGTGCGGGTCGAGGGCGAGCGAGTCGGCCCGCTCCAGCCCGGCGTAGCGGTGGGCGATCAGCGGGTCCAGGACGCCGAAGGCCCCGTAGGCGCCGTCCACGTGCAGCCAGAGCCGCTGCTCGGCGCAGACGTCGGCGATCGGCCCGAAGGCGTCCACGGCGCCGGTGCCGACCGTGCCGGCGGAGGCGACCACCAGGAACGGCAGCAGCCCGGCGGCCCGGTCGCGCTCGATCGCGGCACGCAGGGTGGCCGGGTCGAGCCGGCCGTCCGGTCCGGTGGCGACGGTGCGCAGGTGCCGACTGCCCAGGCCGAGCAGTTCGGCGGCCTTGCGCACGCAGGAGTGCGTCTCGCCGGTGACGTACCCGACCAGCGGCGGCATCCCGGCGAGGCCGTCCTCGCGGACGTCCCACCCGGCCGCGCGGGCGGCCCGGTTGCGGGCGGCGGCCAGGCAGACGATGGTCGCCATCGAGGTGCCCGAGGTGAGCAGGCCGCCGCCGGCCGGGTGGGGGAAGCCGACCAGCTCGGCGATCCAGCGGACCACGGCCCGCTCCAGGTGGACGTCGGCGTGGTCGCCGCCGGCCGAGCTGGGGTTCATGGCGGAGGCGGCGAGGGTGGCGAGGACGCCGGCCGGCGCGGGGGCGGAGTTCACCCAGCCGAAGAACCGCGGGTTGCCGTTGCCCATCGGGTAGGGCAGCACGTCCGCGCCGATGGTGGCGAGCAGCTCGGTGAGCGGGCGGCCGGCCGCGGGCAGCGGTGCGTCCAGCAGGGTCCGCCGGGCGGCGTCGTCCATCGGCTGCC
This sequence comes from Kitasatospora sp. NPDC058218, assembly GCF_042882445.1. NCBI lineage: Bacteria > Bacillati > Actinomycetota > Actinomycetes > Kitasatosporales > Streptomycetaceae > Kitasatospora > Kitasatospora sp. NPDC058218. The sequence goes on from NZ_JBHVWC010000075.1 coordinate 6,388, forward strand.
AGACCGGGCGGTCGGGCAGCTCGGCGAGGTAGTCGCCGACCAGGTCGGCGGCGGCGTGCGCGGCGGCGCGGAAGTCCTCGGAGGTCACGGCGGGCTCCAGGTGGTGCAGGGCCTGGTGGCGCGGCGTCCTCGGCGCACCCGGTTCAGCCCGATCCTACGAAAGCGGGCCCGCGCCGGGGGGGGCGGGGCCCCGCGTGGGGGCGGGGGGGGGGGCGGGGCGCCCCGCGGGCCCGGGGGGGGGTGAGTGCCGGGGGGCGGGGGGCCCCCAGGGCCGGCGGGCGTAACCCCGC
>NZ_JBHVWC010000075.1:6686-45803 GCF_042882445.1 Kitasatospora sp. NPDC058218
GGGGGGGGGGGGGGGGGGGGCGGGGGCGGGGGGGGGGGCGGTCGCGGCCGCACCCGGACCCCCCCCTCCCTCCCAACGGGGCCCCGCGCCGTGCGGCGCGGGCCCGCTCTTCGGGACGGTCGTCGGTCCGGGCCTCCCGGAGGCCCGGGGGAGCTGTCAGTCCAGGGAGGCGGAGAGCCCACTGGCCGAGCGGCAGTAGCCCTGCATCTCCTTGTTCGTGATCTTGGCGCAGAGCCGGCCGGCCGCGCCGCCGTCCGTGTAGTTGACCGTGTAGTAGCTGACCAGGCCCTCGGCGCAGGCCTTGCGCTGCCAGCCGTCGGCGGCGGTCGCGCACTGCTGGGCGGCCCAGTCCTCGCGGTCCAGGTTGTACTTCATGGTCCGCGAGCCGACGCCCCGGCTGCAGTCCACCGCGCCGCCGCTCGCCTTGCCGTTCAGGCACCACTTCAGCGCCTCGCCGTACACCTCGGGGTGGTTCGGGTAGTCGTGCGAGGAGAGGAAGAAGGTCGGCGCGTAGAAGTAGCAGGCGGACTGGAACAGGGCCGGCTGGTCCTTGCACGGGTAGAGCGGGTCCTGGGCGAGCTTGTCGGCGGGCAGGTTCGCCTTCGCCTTCTCGTCCTCCTCGTCCGGGCCGAAGAGCTGCATGAACAGGCCCTCCGAGCAGCGGATCCGGTTCTGGTCGGTGGTGAACTTGTTGCACAGGTCGCGGGCCTTGGCCACGTCCTGCTTGGCGACGAACATCGTGCCGTGGCCGACGCCGTGGATGCAGGGCCCGCTGTTCTTGGGCGCGCAGAGCTTCAGCAGGTCGACCTCGGGCTGGGCGGAGGCGTTCAGCATCTCCTCGACCGCGCCGTGCAGGTAGCCGGCCGCGCAGGTCTCGTGCGGGAAGGAGATGACCTTCTGGAAGTCGGCGTTGTACCGCTTGACCGCCTCGTGCCCGAGCTCGTGCGCGATCGGGTGGCAGAACCGGACGGTGTAGGGCAGCTGCTTGGTGATCCGGTCGAGGTCGGCCAGCGCGACGCCCGGGTCGGAGGCCTGCATCTCGGCCATCATCTTGTTGCGCAGCGTCGAGCGGGTCCACACCGCCGGGTCGCCGGTCGGGGTGGCGCTCGCGCCGGCCGGCGTCGCGCCGCCGGCCGGAGGTGCGCCCGAGCCCGCCGCACCGGCCGCCGCCGGGGCGGTCGCCGAGGTGCTCGTCGCGGGCGTCCAGTCGGTGACGGCCACCGACCCGAGGCCCAGGACTCCCAGCAGGAGCGCGGTGAGAATCGCGAATGCTCGCGGCTGCATGACGGAGATCCCCCGGCGGATCGAGGTGGACGGTTTCGCTCCCCATCCTGACGGCACGGGGGCGGGATTCCGCGTTTTGGGCAGCCATTCGGGAGGTGTCGGCGACGCTATCGCACGTCGTACCCGCCCAACGAGGCGGGATGGCCGGGGGTCACCACCCGGACGGCGGCACCCGGCCGCCGCCGCCCGGAGATGACGGACGTTCACAGCTCCAGGGACACCTGGTACTCCGTCAGCCAGGCGTTGAGGTCCAGCGCCAGGTCGGTGCCGAGCCGCACGGACTGCGGGTCGGTGTCCGGGGCGAGCGCGTCGGTGAGCGCCCGGCGGTCCAGCAGGCCGAGGACGGGGGCGCCCGGGTCGGCGGCCAGCTCGGCGAGCTCGGCCCGCAGCAGCGCCGGGTAGCGCGGGTCCTGGACGACGGGGTAGGGGGCCTTCGCCCGGTCGGCGATCTCGGCCGGCAGCAGGTCGCGGACGGCGGCCCGCAGCAGGCTCTTCTCCCGGCCGTCGAAGCTCTTCATCGCCCAGGGGGTGTTGAAGACGTACTGCACCAGCCGGTGGTCGCAGAACGGCACCCGGACCTCCAGGCCGTTGGCCATGCTCATCCGGTCCTTGCGGTCCAGCAGGATGCAGACGAAGCGGGTGAGGTTGAGGTAGGAGATCTCGCGCATCCGCCGCTCGACCGGGTCGGCGTGGGGCAGGTGCGGGACTTCGGCCAGTGCCTCGCGGTAGCGGGCCCGCCGGTACTCGTGCAGGTCGAGCTTGCCGATCAGGCCCCGGTCCAGCAGCTGCTCGCGGGGGCCGGTGCCCGTGCCGCCGAGCTGGGTCACCGCGCCGACCCAGGGGAAGTCGTCGGCGGCGACGAGCTCCGGGTCGTGGTACCAGCGGTAGCCGCCGAACAGCTCGTCGGCGGACTCGCCGGACAGTGCCACCGTGGACTTCTCGCGCACGCCCCGGAAGAGCAGCAGCAGCGAGACGTCCATGTCGCCGAAGCCGCCCGGCGCGTCCCGGGCCCGCAGCACGGCGGCCCGCTGCGCCGGGTCGGTGAGCTCGGCGGCGGCCAGCTCGATGACGCTGTGGTCGGCGCCGACGTGCCGGGCCAGCATCCGGGCGTACGGGCCGTCCGGGGTGGAGCGGACCTCGTCGGCCCGGAAGTGCTCGCTCTGGCCGGCGAAGTCGAGGGCGAAGGAGCGCACCGGGCCGGCGCCGGCCGTGCGCAGGGCCCGGGCGGCGATGGCGGTGACGGCGCTGGAGTCGAGCCCGCCGGAGAGCAGCGAGCAGAGCGGCACGTCCGCCTCCAGCTGGCGGTGGACGATGTCCTCCAGCAGGGCGCGGACGGTGGCGACGGTGGTGTCCAGGTTGTGGGTGTGCTCGCGCGCCTCCAGCGCCCAGTACCGCCGGTCCGAGAGGCCCTGGCGGCGCACCCGGACCACGTGGCCGGGCCGCACCTCGACGATGCCCCGGTAGACGGTGCGGCCAGGGGTCCTGGTGACGGCGAGCAGTTCGCGCAGCCCGTCCAGGTCGACCACCGGCCGGACGTCCGGGTGGGCCAGGACGGCCTTCGCCTCGGAGCCGAAGATCACGCCGTGCGGCGTCCGGTGGTAGTGCAGCGGCTTGACGCCCATCCGGTCGCGGACCAGCAGCAGCTCCTCGCTGCGGGCGTCCCAGAGGGCGAAGGCGAACATGCCGTTCAGCCGCTCGGCCAGGCCGTCGCCCCACTCCAGGTAGGCGTGCAGCACCACCTCGGTGTCGCTGCGGGTGCGGAACCGGTGGCCGGCCGCCTCCAGTTCGGCGCGCAGTTCGCGGTGGTTGTAGACCTCTCCGCTGTAGGTGAGGGCGGCCAGCACCCGGCCGTCGTGCTCGGCGGTCATGGGCTGGACGCCGCCCTCGACGTCGATCACGGCGAGGCGGCGGTGGCCGAGTGCGGCGTGCCGCTCCAGGTGGGCGCCGCCGGCGTCCGGACCGCGGCAGAGCTGGGTCCGCGTCATCGCGTCGAGCACTGGACGTTGGGCGGTGAGGTCGCGCTCGAAGTCGACCCATCCGGTGATCCCGCACATCAGCAAGCCTCCGGTCTTCCGCTACGTATCTCCGATGCGTATGCGGAGTATCACGCTACGTGGCGAACGGGTGACGCTACAAGGGTGTGTCGAGGGGGTGGCGAACCGGTGCCGCGCGCCGGTGGCGGCCCGCCACCGGGCCACATGGATGCCTTTCCTGGGCCGAATGTCTCAAGATCTGCCCGAAATCGGGCAGGATCTTTGTTCTCGGCCTCGGCTCCGGCCTAGGCTCCCGATTCGTGTCCAGCTCACCCGGCCCCTCGCACCCTCACGAAGACCTGCTCGCCCACCTCACCCGGACCAGCCCGCTCGGGCCCCGCGAGGCGGCGCGGGTGGTGGCGGAGGTGCTGGCGTACTTCTCGGAGACGACCGAGGAGTACGTCCGCCGCCGCCACGGCGAGCTGCAGGCACGCGGCCTGACCAACGAGAAGATCTTCGCCCGGCTGGCCGAGGAGCTCCCCGCCCGACGCGTCGCGGCGCCCGGGCTCTCGGCCCGCCAGCTGCGCCGGATCGTCTACGGCTGACCGTCGCCGCCCTCGTCCTCCCCGTTAAGGAGTCCACCCAGATGTGCGGAATCGTGGCCTACATCGGCCCCAAGGACGCGACCCCCTTCCTGCTGGAGGGCCTGGCCCGGCTGGAGTACCGCGGCTACGACTCGGCCGGCGTGGCCGTCACCGGCCGCACCGGCGGCCTCAAGGTCCGCAAGGTCAAGGGCCGGGTCGCCGACCTCGCCGCGGTCGTGCCCGCCCGGTTCAAGGGCGGCACCGGCATCGGGCACACCCGCTGGGCCACCCACGGTGTGCCCAGTGACGCCAACGCCCACCCGCACCTGGACAACGTCGAGCGCATCGCCGTCGTCCACAACGGCATCATCGAGAACGCCGACGAGCTGCGGGCCAAGCTGGCCGCCGACGGCGCCGTCTTCCGCTCCGAGACCGACACCGAGGTGCTCGCCCACCTGATCGCCGCGCACGCCGCGGAGGGCGCCGAGCTGGAGGACGCGGTGCGCGCCGCGCTCGGCAAGGTCGTCGGCACCTACGGCATCGCCGTGCTCGACGCCGAGCAGCCCGACCGGATCGTGGTCGCCCGCAACGGCAGCCCGATCGTGCTCGGCATCGGCGAGAAGGAGATGTTCGCCGCCTCCGACGTCTCCGCCCTCGTCCGCTACACCCGTCAGGTCGTCCACCTGGAGGACGGCGAGCTGGCCACCGTCCGCGCCGACGGCTTCCGCACCTTCACCGAGGACGCCCGCACCACCCACCGCCAGCCGTCCACCGTGGACTGGGAGATCGACTCCTACGACACCGGCGGCTACGAGCACTTCCTGCTCAAGGAGATCCACGAGCAGCCCGGCTCGGTCGAGCGGACCCTCAGCGGCCGGCTGGACGAGCGGTTCGCCACCGCCCACCTCGGCGGTCTCAACCTGGACGCCCGCGAGCTGCGCGAGATCCGCCGGGTCAAGATCCTCGGCTGCGGCTCGGCCTACTACGCCGGCGAGATGGGGGCCCAGCTGATCGAGGAGCTGTCCCGCATCCCCGCCCACAGTGAGCCCGCCTCGGAGTTCCGCTACCGCAACCCGGTGATCGAGGCGGACACCCTCTACGTGGCGGTCAGCCAGTCCGGCGAGACCTACGACACGCTCGCCGCCGTCCAGGAGATCAAGCGCAAGGGCGGGCGGGTGCTCGGCGTGGTCAACACCGTCGGCAGCGCCATCGCGCGCGAGTGCGACGGCGGCATCTACCTGCACGCCGGGCCGGAGATCTCGGTCGCCTCCACCAAGGCCTTCACCTCGACGGTGGTCGCCTTCGCGCTGCTCGCGCTGCACTTCGGCCGCATCCACGACCTCTCGCCCGCCGACGGCCGCCGGATCGTGGCCGGTCTGAAGGCGCTGCCGGAGCAGATCCGGGAGGTCCTCGCGCAGAGCGAGGCGATCGCCGAGCTCGCGGGCGAGTACGCCGAGTCCGAGGGCATGATGTTCATCGGCCGGGTCCGCGGCTACCCGGTGGCCCGCGAGGGCGCGCAGAAGCTCAAGGAGATCTCCTACGTCCACGCCGAGGCCTACCCCGCCAGCGAGTTGAAGCACGGCCCGCTCGCGCTGATCAGCCCCGAGCTGCCGACCGTCGCGCTGGTGCCGGACGACGAGCTGCTGGACAAGAACCTCACCACCCTCGGCGAGATCAAGGCCCGTTCCGGCCGCGTGCTGGCCGTCGCCCACCGCCGGCCGGAGGCCAAGCTCGCCGACCACTGCATCCTGGTGCCCAAGAGCGAGCCGGAGCTGGACCCGCTGCTCCTCAACATCCCGCTCCAGCTGCTGGCCTACCACGCCGCCGTGGCCCTGAAGCGCGACGTCGACAAGCCGCGCAACCTGGCGAAGAGCGTGACCGTCGAGTAGCGGCCACCCGGCCGCGCGGAGCCGGCCGCCCGGGTGCAGCCGTGCGCCCGGGCGGCCGTCGCCGTCGCGGCGACTCCCTCCGTGGCGGGGCGCGCCGGGCGTTTCGACCCGAAGATGATTGACTTTGCCAACCATCTCGGCCTACTGTCGACAGAAGCTTGATGTTCTCAACTATCGAGTGCTTCAAAATTTCCTGTCGGGAGTACTGTCATGAAGGCCTTCACCGATTCCGATCCCGCCGCCGTCGTCGCCGGGCTGCGCGCCGCCTTCGCGAGCGGCCGGACCCGCCCGGTCGCCTGGCGCCGGGAGCAGCTGGGCGCCCTGCGCACGCTGCTCACCGAACGGAGCGAGGAGCTGCTCGCGGCGCTCCGTGCCGACCTCGGCAAGGGCCCCGCCGAGGCGTACCGCACGGAGATCGCCTTCACCCTCAATGAACTCGACCACACCGTCCGGCACCTGGACGAGTGGCTGAGCCCGCGACCGGCCGACGTCCCCGAGGCGTTCCGGCCGGCCACCGCCCGGGTGGTCCGGGAGCCGCTCGGCGTGGTGCTGGTGATCGCGCCCTGGAACTACCCGCTCCAGCTGGCCCTCGCCCCGGTGGTGGGCGCACTGGCGGCCGGCAACGCCGTCCTCGTGAAGCCCAGCGAGCTGGCCCCCGCCACGTCCGCGGCGCTGGCCCGGCTGATCCCGCGCTACCTCGACCCGCAGGCCGTCGCCGTCGTCGAGGGCGCGGTGCCCGAGACCACCGCCCTGCTGGAACAGCGCTTCGACCACATCTTCTACACCGGCAACGGCGCGGTCGGCCGGATCGTGATGACCGCCGCCGCCCGCCACCTGACCCCGGTGACCCTGGAGCTCGGCGGCAAGAGCCCGGTGGTGGTCGACCCGGGCACCGACCTGCGGGTGACGGCGCAGCGGCTGGCCGCCGGCAAGTTCCTCAACGCCGGCCAGACCTGCGTGGCCCCCGACTACGTCCTCGCGGTCGGCGGCACCGGCCCGGCCCTGGCCGAGCACCTGGCCGAGGCCGTCCGCGCGCTCTACGGCGACGATCCGGCGGCCCACCCCGAGTACGGCCGGATCGTCAACACCCGCCACTTCGACCGCCTCGCCGCCCTGCTCGGCGACGGCCGCGTGGTCACCGGTGGCGGCCACGACCGTGCCACCCGCTACATCGAGCCCACCGTGCTGGCCGAGGTGGACCCGGACGCGCCGGTGATGCGCGAGGAGATCTTCGGCCCGGTGCTGCCGGTGCTGGAGGTGGCCGATCTGGACGAGGCGATCACGTTCATCACCGGCCGGGAGAAGCCGCTCGCCCTCTACGCCTTCACGGAGTCGGAGACGACCAAGCGCCGGCTCGCCGAGGAGACGTCCTCCGGCGCCCTGGTCTTCGGCCTGCCGGTGTCCCACCTGGCCGTGCCGGAGCTGCCGTTCGGCGGCGTCGGGGAGAGCGGCATGGGCAACTACCACGGCGAGTACTCGCTGGCGACCTTCAGCCACACCAAGGCGGTGCTCGACAAGCCGCTGGGCTGAGCCGGCGCCCGGTGCGGGTGCGGTCCTCCGGGGCGGCACCCGCACCTTCCGCGCGGTCCCGGTGCGGCGGGCCGCGAACGCGTGCGGAAAAGAACGCCGTTTCGCGCCGGCACCTGCTACAGTCGATGTCAGTTGCAGTTTTGGTTCCCATGAACTTTGTGTGCGCCTGCCGGTTGTGACCGCTGGCGCATTTTTGTTTGTCCGGGATTTTCCTCGGGTGGGCCTCATCGCGGCGACGCGGGACTTCGCGAGGTGCGAAGCTCCGGAATTGCCCTTTCAAGGAGAATTTTTATGGCTAATGGCACTGTGAAGTGGTTCAACGCGGAGAAGGGCTTCGGCTTCATCGAGCAGGAGGGTGGCGGCCCGGACGTCTTCGCCCACTACTCGAACATCAACGCCCAGGGCTTCCGTGAGCTGCTCGAGGGCCAGAAGGTCGAGTTCGACGTCACGCAGGGCCAGAAGGGCCCGCAGGCGGAGAACATTCGCCCCCTGTAATACGAACTGCTGCCCGGCCTCGGCCGATCAGCACGGGCCTGCACTGCGCTTCGCGCGCGGTGCAGGCCTTTCGTCGTCTCCGGGCCCCTTCGGCGGGGTCGGGCGGCCCGACGGCCGCCCCGGTGGGCCGTGGACGGCCGCCACCGCGCCCGTTCGGACCGGGAGGACCACGGCGCCGGGCCCGGCCGGGACGAAAGCGGCCGGGCCGGGACCCTGCCTCCGCCGGGCCCGGTCCGTTAGCCTGGCGGTATGCCGAACCCGGATCCGTTGCTCATCAGTATCACCACGATGGTGGAGTCGACGGGCAGTAATCAGATGCCGATCACCGTGGTCGTCCCCGGCGCGGTCATCACCGGGCGGCTCGCCGCCGAGACCGTCTGGCGCGAACGGGTCGCCGAAGTGCTGGAGGCGTCCGACCACCTCAAACCGTTCGCGGCGCTCTTCGCCGACGAGGTGGTCCCCGCCGACGCCCCGGTGACGCATCTGCACCTGCACCTCGCCAAGATCCTGCAGGGCAGCTTCGGCCTCCCGCACACCGGTGGGATGTACCGCATCGCCATCGAGGACGTCAGCAGCTGGACCCTGGGGGACCTCAGCTACTCGGACCAGTGACCGGACCGGGCCCCGCCGTCCTCAGCGGGCCGCCTCGGCGGCGCGCAGGACGGCGGCGGCCAGGCGGTGGTTCTCCGGCGCACCGCCGCCGGCCCCGAAGATGAAGCGGCGGCGGGTGTAGGCGTAGGCCACGCCGCTGCGCGGATCGGCGAACGACTGGGCGCCCACCGCGCCGCTGTGCCCGAAGGCGTCCGGCCCCAGGAAGGGGTAGCGCGAGCTCTGGGCCTCGAAGCCGAGGCCGAAGTGGTCGCGCTCGCCGGTGACCAGGTCGACGCCGGCCGTCCGGACCGGGCCGAACTCGGCGACCGTCTCCGGGGTGAGCAGCGGTGGCCGGCCGTCGAGCCCGAACGCGGCCGCCGCGTACAGCGCCGCCAGGCCGCGGGCGTTGCCCGTGCCGCCGGCGGAGGCCGGGCCGAGGGCGCGGACCGCGCGGTCGCCGGCGAACTCCACCAGGTCGGTGGGCGGGGTGGCGTTCAGGTTGAAGGCGATCCCGGTGAGGCTGTCCGGGTCGGGCGCCGGGCCGGCCGCGGCCTGCTGCTCCGGGGTGGGGCGGGCGGCCAGCACCGGCAGGTAGCGCGACTCCAGCCCGGCCGGCAGACCGAAGTGGAAGTCGAGCCCGTAGGGCGCCCGGATCCGCTCCTCGTAGAGCTCCTGGATCGACCGGCCGGTGCGGCGGCGCACCACCTCGCCGGTGAGCGCGGCGATCACGAAGGCGTGGTAGCCGTAGGCCGTTCCGGGCTCCCAGTACGGCTTCTGGCGGGCCAGCCGGGCGGCGAGCCGGCGGTCGTCCGCCAACTCCTCGGTGCTGAAGCCGCCGTCGACGCCGATCAGCCCGGCCCGGTGTTCCAGCACCTGCCGCAGGGTGATCCCGGCCTTGCCCTCGGCCGCGAACTCCGGCCAGTGGCGGGCGACCTCCTCGTCCAGGTCGAGCACGCCCTCCTGCACCAGCAGCGCCACCACCAGGTGGGCGGCGCCCTTGGCCGAGGAGTAGAGGGAGAGCAGCGAGCTGCCCGTCATGCCCTCGCCGGTCCAGAGGTCCACCACCGGGCGTCCGTCCAGGTGGGCGGCCAGCTGGGCGCCGCCGCTGCCCGGATCGGCGGCCGCGACGGCTGCGAACTCCGCGCGCACCGCCTCGAATCCAGGTGCGACGCTGCCATGGACGGTGGCACTGCTCGACATTGGTCCCCCCGGGGCCTCGGACGTGGTCAGGCCTTGATCATCGGCCTGTCGAAGCGTCAACCACGGGTGGGCCGGGCGCATTCCTGAGGGCCGGACGCATTCCTGAGTGACGGGTCCGGGCTCGGGGGGCGGGGGCCGTGCGGCCGCGGTCAGTCGCCGGTGCGCTGCGCGGCCAGCGTGTTCAGCAGTGCGGCGCCGCGTTCGGCGTCGTCGACGCTGACCGCGAACTCCGCCCCCGTGCGCGGGTGGATGACCAGGCACTCGCCGCGTCGGAGCATCACGGTGGTGCCGAGCCCGCTCAGCCGGTAGCCCCAGCCGCCGACCTGGGCGGGGGTGCGCTGCTCGACGCGGGCCGACTCGATGGCCTGGATCGGCCAGCGGCGGACCGGCCAGCCGGCGGGCCCGAAGGCGACCTCCAGGCCCTTCGGCGTCACCCGGGCCTGGACGGAGGAGCGGCCGAGCACCACCGCGGCGACGACGGTCAGCGGGGCGACCACCGCCCAGGGCGCGCCGATCAGACCGCCGGCCGCGGCGATCGCCGCGGCCGCCGCGACCAGGCCGAGCACGGCGGCGGTCAGTTGGAGCCAGGGGTTGGTGGTCCAGGAGAGCCAGACGAACCGCTCGCCCACCGGCACGTCGAGCACCGGGCCACGGGCCGGGGCCGGGGCGGCCGCGGCGCCGCGCCGGCCGGCCAGCAGGCCCAGCAGGCCCGCGAGCAGCGCGGCGCCCAGGGTGAGGACGACCGCCGGGCCCACGGTGGCGGCCCCGGTCCAGTCGGTCCGGTCCAGGTTGGCGTGCACGATGGACGCCTGCGCGCCGGTGAGCAGGACGCCGGTGAAGAGCAGGACCGCGCCGTACCAGGCCCGCACCGGCCCGGTGGCCCGCCGGGCGGTCAGGGCGAGGACCAGCAGCAGCGCCGTCCAGAGCAGGGCGGGGAAGAGCGGGACCGCCCAGAAGGGCATCGAGCCGTCCGGCCGGCCGCCGCCGCCCCAGTGGGTGGCCACCCGCTCGGGCAGACGGTCGCCCGCGCCCAGCGGCAGGGCTACCAGTGCCGCCAGGACGCCGGCCGCCCAGGCCGCCGCGCTCCACCGTGCTCCACGATTCCGGTTCCCCCCGCCGCTCACGGCAGCCTCCTGATCAGTTCGACGAGATCGGCCCTGCTGTACCCCAGGCGGGCTGCCTCGGCGACCAGCGCGGCCGCCTGTTGCACCAGTTCGGCCCGTTGGTCGGCGCCGCCCGCGACGGTCACGCCCCGCCCCCGGCGGAACTCCAGCACCCCTTCGTCGCGCAGGGCCCGCAGGCCCCGCAGGACGGTGTTGGCGTTGACGCCCAGCGCGCGGGACAGCTCCCGGGCGGGCGGCAGCCGGTCGCCCGGCGCGCACTCGCCCTCGGCGATCGCGCGCCGGATCGCGCCGGCGACCTGCTCGTGCAGGGGGCGACTGTCCGTCAGGTCCAGCTTGAGCAACATGATGCCATCGACAGTAGCACCATCGAGAGGGGGGCCGGCCGCTCCCGGACGGCTCCGGGGGCGGCCGGCCCGGCGGGCTATTGGGGCTCGGCGGTTCGCGCGGCCCGGTGGTGGGATCGGCTCAGTAGTCCACGCTGGGAGCGGCCGCCGTGGTGCCCAGGTCCGGGGCGTCGCGGAGCTCGACCGCGGTGGCGTGGGTCTCCAGTTCGAGCAGGACCAGCTCGTTGCGGCCCGGCCGCCAGAGCGGGGCCGGCGCGTACAGCGTGCGCTGCGGGCCCTGCCGGGTGTAGCGGCCGAGCAGGAAGCCGTTCAGCCAGAGCAGGCCCCGGCCCCAGCCCGGGAGGGCGACGAAGGCGTCGGCGGGGGTGTCCAGCGCCGCCTCGAAGCGGTGGAACACCGGGTCCCCGTCCTCGGCCGGTGCGGCGTCCTGTTCGAAGGCGAGCGGGCCCGGGTCGGTGAGCGGGAGCGGGCGGATCTCCCAGTCGAAGAGGCGCTGCGAGCCGTGGGAGACACCGCGGCCGATGCCCTTGCGGTCGTCGAGCTGCGGGCCGTAGTTCACCCGGCCGAGCGCCTCCACCAGGATGTCCAGCGTCACGCCGGTCGGTCCGGTCGCCAGCGAGAGCGTCTCGCCGGGGGCGTTGCGGTCCAGGACGCCGAGCGGCACCCCGTCGGCGAAGACGTGGGCGCGGTCGCCGATGCCGTCGATCCGCAGCGGCAGGGCGGGGCGCGGGCCGGGGACCCGGGTGCGGTAGTGGATCAGGCCGAGGGACTGGCCGACCTTCTCCATCGGCTCCGGCGCCGCGCTGCGCAGCGGTGCGGACAGCGCGTCGAGGGCCGCCAGCAGGCGGGCGCGGCCGGTCGCGCTCCCGAGCCGCTGCGGGGCGATGCGCGGGGCGGGCTCCGGCAGCGGCAGGTCGGGCAGCGGGGCGTACCTGGCGATGACGGACCGGAACGCGTGGAACTTCTCGGTCAGTTCGCCCGCCTCGCCGATCGGCGCGTCGTAGTCGTAGCTGGTGGTGGTGGGTTCGTAGCCGGCGTCGTACGGGTGGGCGCCGAAGTGGTTGGCGCCCGCCCAGAAGCCGAAGTTGGTGCCGCCGTGCGCCATGTAGAGGTTGACCGAGGCGCCGGTCGCGAGGAGGTCGTCGAGGGCCCGGGCCGACTCCTCGGGGTCGCGGACGTGGTGCGGCCCGCCGACCCGGTCGAACCAGCCGATCCAGAACTCCATCGCCGCCAGCGGGCCCTTGGGCTGGTGGCGGCGCAGGACGGCGAACCGCTCGGCGGGCCGTGACCCGAAGGTGGCGGTGGCCAGGTGACCGGGGATCGTACCGCCCTGCTGCATGACGTCCTCGGCGCCGTCCGCGGTGAACAGCAGGCAGTCCACGCCCCGGCCGAGCAGGCCGTCGCGCAGGTGGGTCAGGTAGCCGGCGTCGTCGCCGTAACTGCCGTACTCGTTCTCGACCTGGACGGCGACCACCGGGCCGCCGCGGCTCGCCAGCAGCGGCAGGATCTCGGGCACCACGGCGTCGAACCAGCCGTCCACCTCGGCCAGGAAGGCCGGGGCGGCGCAGCGCAGCCGCAGGCCGTCGACGGCGAGCAGGCGGGCCGGGAAGCCGCCGAACTCCCACTCGGCGCAGATGTACGGGCCGGGGCGCAGGATCACGTCCAGGCCGTTCGCCTGCGCCAGCGCGGCGAACCGGGCGATGTCCCGCCAGCCGGTGAAGTCCACCTCGCCGGAGGGCAGTTCGTGGAAGTTCCAGGGGACGTAGGTGTCGACGGTGTTGGCGCCCATCGCACGCAGCCGGCGCAGGCGGTCGTCCCAGAGGTCGGGGTGGACGCGGAAGTAGTGCAGGGCGCCGGAGATGATCCGGTGCGGTGCGCCGGCGCGGCGGAATCCGGTGTCGTCGTAGTCGAGCATGAGGGCCTGCCTTCGGTGGGAACGCGGTGGGACCGCGGTGTGCCGGACGAGGGTCGGTGGGCAGACGGTCGGTGGACGGCCGATCTTCCGGAGCCTACTCGGGGCGGCCCGGCGGCCCGGCGGGCCACGGGCCGGCGGAGCTACGGGCGGCGGGGTTACGGGGTGACCGGGTGGCGCGGCTGCCGGAGGTCGGCCGGCCAGGGCGGGTTGGGGCCGGCGACCGAGCAGGTCAGGGCGGCCACCCGGGCGGCGAAGCGGCAGGCGTCGTGCACCTCGTCCGTGGTCAGCCCGTCGAGCCGGCCGCCGAGGCGGCCGATCCCGCCGAGGTGGTGCAGCAGGCCGCCGGTGAAGGCGTCGCCCGCGCCGATGGTGTCGACCACGACGGTCTCGGGCGCGGCGACGGTCAGCCGCTCGCCGTCCAGCGAGGCGAGCGCGCCCCGGCTGCCCAGGGTGATCACGACCAGCCGGACACCGGCCAGGTGCCAGGCGTCGCAGGCGCGTTCGGGGGTGACCCCGGGCAGCAGCAGGTCGAGGTCGTCCGCGCTCAGCCGAAGGATGTCGGCGGCTGCGCACCAGTGCGGGAGCCGGGACCGGTAGACGGCCGGATCGACCAGCAGCGGACGCACGTTGGGGTCGATCGAGACGGTCGGGCGGCCGGGCACCCGGGTGAGCAGCTCCTCGATGCGGGGGCCGCCGGGCTCGCGGACCAGGGCGAGCGAGCCGGTGTGCAGGCAGCTCGCGCCGGCGAGCGGGAGGGCGGCGAGCTCGGCCGGCGTCCAGGCCCAGTCGGCGGTGCCCTCGGCGTGGAACGAGTAGCGGGCCTGGCCCAGTTCGTCGACGGTGGCGATGGCGAGGGTGCTGGACTCGGCCGCCGCCACGCAGCCGGCGAGATCGACGCCGGACGCGTCGAGGTGCTGCCGGAACAGGTCGCCGAAGGGATCGGTGGAGATCCGGCCGAGGAAGCGGGTCGGGGTGCCCAGCCGGGCCAGCGCGACGGCGGTGTTGGCGGGGCCGCCACCGGGCAGGACGCGCAGCGCCAGTTCGCCGGGGCGCCGCTCGGCGGAGGAGTCGGCGAACGCGTCGGCGACGCACTCGCCGAGGACGGCGACCGGGAGTCGGGCCATGACGACCGCCTTCGGGGGAGGGTCCGCTGTGGAGGTGCCACGGGCTGTTCCGGGGCACCTCAGGGTACTTGGGGGTTGGCGGGAGGGGCGGGAGCCCCGGGGGTGCCCCGCGCAGCCGTTCAGGTCGTGCAGGTCGTGCAGGTCGTGCGGGCGGGGTCGGCGCGGAGGTCGGTCGGCGCGTGAGGTCGGGGCGTGCGGTCGGTTTCGCAGGGGGCGAGGCGAACGCCCGTACGCCCCGGGCGGGTTCGGCGCGCGGGGCCGCGGCTCGGCCGCCCGGCCGTCCGGTGGGGTGTCCGGGCGGGCGGCGCGCGCCTAGACTGCGGAACTCTCGCGGTATTACCGACCGGTAGGGATGGGGAGTTCGGATGGCCGAGGAGCGGGTCCACGCGTTCGGGGACGACGCGCTGGGGGAGCACGACGCGGTCGCGCTGGCGGGGCTGATACGGGCCGGCGAGGTCGCTCCCGGTGAACTGGCCGCCGCCGCGGCGGCGCGCGCCGAGCGGGTCGACGCGGCGCTGGCGCCCGTCGCGTTCGCGTCCTACGGGCGGCCGCGCACCGCGCCGGCCGGCGAGGGCGCCCCGCTGTACGGGGTCCCGAGTTACCTCAAGGACAACGTGGACCTGCGGGGGATGCCCACCGGGCAGGGCAGTTCGGCGTTCCGCGCCAAGCCCGCGCGGCGCGACGCCGGCTTCGCCGAACAGTTCCTGAGCACCGGTCTGGCGGTGCTGGGCAAGACCAGGATGCCGGAGTTCGGCCTCAACGCCTCGACCGAGTTCGCCGAGGCCAGGCCGGTGCGCAATCCGTGGCGGACCTCGCACTCGCCGGGGGCGTCCTCCGGCGGGGCGGCCGCGCTGGTGGCGGCCGGCGTCGTGCCGATCGCCCACGCCAACGACGGCGGCGGCTCGATCCGGATCCCGGCGGCCTGCTGCGGCCTGGTCGGCCTGAAGCCGACGCGCGGCCGGCTGGTGCCCAACGACCAGGGCCGACGGCTGCCGATCGACCTGGTCACGGACGGCGTGGTGACGCGCTCCGTCCGGGACACGGCCGCCTTCTTCGCCGCCGCCGAACTCCACCACCGCAACCCGGCGCTGCCCCCGCTGGGACTGGTGGAGGGGCCCGGTGACCAGCCGTTGCGGATCGGGCTGGTGGTGGACTCCCCGCTCGCCGTCACCGACGGGCCGACCCGGCAGGCGGTCGAGCGGACGGCGGCCCGGCTGGAGGCGATGGGGCACAAGGTCACACCGGCGACGCTGCCGTTCGGCGAGGACTTCTCCCGCGACTTCACGCTCTACTGGGGCTGTATCGCCTTCATGATCGCCTCGACCGGCCGCCTGCTGCTGGACCCGGGCTTCCGGGCCGGGAAGCTGGACGGCCTGACCACCGGTCTGCGGCGGCGCTTCCACCGCGAGTTCCTCCGCACGCCCGGTGTGCTGCGCCGGCTGCGCCAGGCGGAGGCGGCCTACGGCGGGCTGTTCCGCGAGCACGACGTGATCCTCTCGCCGGTGCTGGCCCATGTGGCGCCGCCGATCGGGCACTTGAGCCCGAACGTGGCGTTCGACGAGCTGCTGGAGCGGCTGGGCCGCTACGTGGCCTTCACCCCGGTGAACAACGTGACGGGCGGTCCGGGGATCTCGCTGCCCGCCGAGTCGGCCGGGAACGGGCTGCCGGTCGGGGTGCACCTGTCGGCCGCGCACGGTCGGGAACGGGTGCTGCTGGAGCTGGCGTTCGCCCTGGAGGCCGACCGGCCCTGGCAGCGGATCCAGGACTGAGCCCGGGGCCGGCCGGACCGGGCGCTCAGCGCGGGCCCGGGGCGGCGATCGCCCGCGCCGCCCGCACCTCGTGGCGCAGCGGCGCCAGGACCCCGTCCTCGTCGCCGTCCTCCGGGGCAGGCTCCTCCGCGGGGGCGGGTGGACCTGGCGAGGCCGGCTCCGCGGCCCCGGCGCGCAGGGTCGCGGCGAGCTCTTCCAGTTCACGGGTGATGGCGGCGACCTCGGCGGCGGGCGGCGCGGCCACCCCGTGGTCGATCCGGACCCGGGTGGCGGTGGTGGCCTCCACGACCCGCTCGACGGCGATGACCAGCGGCCACCACGCGGCGGCCCGCGCCCCGGTGGGCGGCGGCTCGGTGAGCGCGCGCTGGAACTCCGACCGCACGGCGGACAGGTCGCGGTAGAGCCTGCGCCGGTGGCGGAGCCGGGCCGACTGGTCCCGGCCGGGCTCCGGGTCGAAGGCCAGCGCGACGTAGGCCGCCGTGTCCGCCGCCGCGTCCGCGAGGCGGTCGCCGATCCGGGTGTGCCAGGACTCCAGCCAGAGCAGGTAGCCGGCGATCAGCGAGACCCCGCAGCCGATCAGTGAGTCGTAGAGCCGGGGGGCCACCAGCCGGAAGCCCTGGTGGTTGAGCAGATCGGAGAGGAGCAGGATGACCGGCGTGATGGCGGCGGTCTGGAAGGCGTAGCCCTTCGCGGAGAACGCCGGGATCAGCATCGCGAGCACGGCGATCGTCGGCACGTCCCACCACCCGCGCGGCACCTCGGCGAGGACCGGGATGGCGATCAGCAGGCCGACCGCCGTGCCGAGCGCCCGCAGCACGGCGCGTGAGAAGACCGATCCGAAGTCCGGTTTCATGACGAAGGTGACGGTGAGGGCGACCCAGTACGAGCGGGGCACCGCGATCACCGAGACCAGGGTCTGGGCGAGGCCGATGCAGAGCGCCAGCCGCAGGCCGTACCGCCAGGACGCCCCGGACAACAGGGCGGCCCGGGTCGTGCGACGGGCCCGGACGCCGAGGGCGGCGGGGCGCCCGAGCCGGTCGGTCCCGCCGAACGGGTCGGGCGCGGGCTCGCCGGCGACGTCGGCCGCGTAGCGCAGCGCCTGGTCGACGGCCCGCTCCGAAGGGCCGGTCGGCACCGGCAGGTCGAGTGCGTGGGGCTCGCCGGGGTGTCCCCGTTCGACGGTGTCGGCCAGCGCCCGGGCCGCCGCCTGGTAGGCGTCCGGCAGCGGGCCGAGCGAGGCCGGGCGCAGCTTGGCCGCCGAGGCGGCCTCCACGACCGGGATCACGGCGTTGAGCTGGGCGAGCAGCCGGGTGAGGCCCGGGGAGCGGCCGTGCCGGCGGGTGCGGTGGGCGAGCAGCAGGTCGTAGGACCGGTTGAGCGACTGGGTGACGGCGAGGCGCCGCTCGTCGTGGGCGGGGGTGCCCGCGGCCCGGAGGAAGTCGGCGACGGTCCGGTACGTGTCGGCGACCGCCGCCCGCTCCGGGACGCCGCCGCGCAGCGGCCAGGCGAAGAGGGTGAGGGCGAGCACCAGCAGGCCGCCGAGGAGGAGCAGCAGCGGCGGCTTCCACCAGGGCGCGGGCATCGGCAGGCCGGCGCCGACGACGGCGTTGAGCAGGAGCAGCAGCCCCGAGACCGAGGCCACCGCGCCGATGGAGGAGATCATGCCGGAGACCAGCGCGATCAGGGTGAGCACGACGACGGCGAGCCAGCCCTCCCCGTACACCAGGGTGCCGAGCAGGACGCCGACGGCGCCGAAGAGCTGGGGGACGGCGATGTTGTAGACCCGCATTCGGTAGGCGTCGGCGGTGTCGCCGATGACGCCGGAGAGTGCGCCCATCGAGACGAGGGCGCCGTACTCGGGCCGCCCGGTGGCCAGGCCGACGGCGAGCGGTGCGGAGAGGGCGACGCCGGCGCGGGCGACGGCCGCCCAGGGGATCGGCGCGCGCTGCGGGCGCAGGCCCGCGGTGAGCCAGCTGGGGGGTGCGAGCCGGCCGGCTCGTGAGCTCCGTGTCACGGGAGAAACCTACGGCTCCGGGGCGGGGAGGGCCCGGAGCCGGCGGGTGGGGGCGCGTGCCGTGCGTCGGTGGTTCCTCGGGGTGCGCCCGGCGGGCCACCGGGTGCGGCGGGCGCGCCGTCGCGCAGGTGTCCGTCCGCGTGCCGGAGTGCCGCCCGCCCCGGCCGCGGCACCGGCCGGGGCGCCGGGTCGTCCGGTCGTCAGGGGCTGCCGACCGTGGTGGGGGAGGCGGTCGACACGGTCAGGAGGGACGAGGTGTCGGGGAGGTCGCGCAGCCGGCGCAGCGGGGACAGCCAGAGCACGACGGCGGCGAGCGGGACGGCGGCGGTGGCCAGCCACATCGCGGGCAGGACGCCGAGGGCGGAGGCGGTCGCGCCGCTGGCGAGGGCGCCGAGGGGGATGGTGCCGTAGTTCAGGAAGGAACTGCTCGCGCTGATCCGGCCGAGCACCCGGGCGGGGACGTGGCGCTGCTGGAAGGTGGCCCGGATGACGTTCCCGGCGACGACGCCCGCCGAGACGGCGAAGCCGCCGATGACGTAGCAGACGACCCCGGCACCCGGCGTGGTCAGCGGGATGAGCAGGGCCAGCATCGGCACCCAGAACTGGAACAGCAGCATGGCGCGGGCGGTGCCGATCGCGGCTCCCACCCGGCGGGCCAGCGCCGCGCCGAGGACGCCGCCGGCACCGGCGGCGCCGACGACCGCGCCGATCGCGCCGTCGGAGAGGTGGCCCCGTTCGACCAGGAAGACGACCTGGATCGACTGGTAGGCCATCAGGGCCAGGTTGGCCAGGGCCCCGTTGACGGCGAAGGTGCGCAGCCAGACGTCGTGGGTGATCAGGCGCAGGCCCTCGGCGACCTCGCGCCGCAGGCTCGGGCTGTCGCCCCGGCCGTCGCGCGGGCGGGGTGCGGGCTCGCGGGTGCGGATGGCGACGGTGGAGCAGAGGGAGAGGAGGAAGGTGGCGGTGTTCACCAGCAGACTGTTGACCGGGCCGAAGGCCTGGGCGACGGCGCCGCCGGCGCCCAGGCCGACGATCTGGGCGGCGGAGGCGCTGCCGTGCAGGGCGGCGTTCCCCTCGGCGCGGTCCGGTTCGGCGACGAGGGTGGGGAGGTAGGCGGTGTACGCGGTCTGGAAGAAGACCTCGGCGGCGCCGGCGGCCGCGGCGACCGCGAGGAGCTGGCCGATGGTGAGGAGGCCGAACGCCGCGGCGGCGGGGACGGTGAGGTAGAGCAGGAGGGAGACGGCGGTCGAGACGAGCATGACCGTCCGTCGGCGCATCCGGTCGACCCAGGCGCCGGCCGGCAGGCCGATCAGCAGCCACGGCACCCACTTCGCGGCGACCACCACGGCGGCCTCGAAGGCGGTGGCGTGCAGGGCGCCGACGGCGATGAGCGGTAACGACAGGTTGGTGAGGGCGCCGCCGAACCGGCCGGCGACCTCGCCGGTGAACAGCAGCCGGAAGTCACGGTTGCGGCGGAGCAGCCCGCCGCGGGCGTCGCGGCTCATTCGGCACCGCGCGTCTTGCGGGGGAACGCCTGGAGCTGCACCACGACCGGCAGTGCGTCCGGGTCGGGATCGGCGCCCGGGGTGGGGGTATGGCGATGGATGACTTCCGCCAACTCATCGTTGAGTGACTTGAGTTGATCTGCCGTCAGGCGGAGGTTGGTCCAGTCCGCGATGGTGCCGACGTTGCGCCAGTCACCCTCCCAGTCCTCAGTGAGGTACGAGGTGACCCGGTTGAAGTACTGCTGCACCAACTGGTTGGTGTAGAGCGAGACCGCGCCCCGGCTGTCGGGGTCGTCGCGGAACTCGGCGGTGTTCAGGTCGTTGCGGACGGGGACCCGCCGCCACCAGCGCTCGCGCTTGGTGCCGCGCCCGGTCTCCTCCTCGATGAAGCCGTGCTCGGCGAGGTGGCGCAGGTGCCAGCTGACGGTGCCGGTGTTCTCGCCGAGCCGCTCGGCGAGCAGGGTGGCGGTGGCGGGGCCGTCCAGGTTCAGCAGCTCGAAGATCTGCATCCGCAGCGGGTGGGCCAGCCCGCGCAGACTGCGCGCGTCGAGCCGGCGGAGCGGACGGGCGGTCGGGGCCGGCTGCTCCGGGCGGTCCGCCGGGTCCGGGTGGTTCGGATGGTCCGGGTGTTCGGTCATGTCGCCATCGTAGGATGCAGAGACCCCTCTGCATAGGTCTCTCTGCAGAGAAAGCTCTGCACTGTGTCCGAATGGCGGCTCACGATCATGCGGGGATGCGCTCACGTGCGGGGCCGACGGAGGTCGACGACCCGGCGCGGCCGGTGCCGGACGCGCCGTTCGGCGGTAGCTACCGGGAAGGTCGGCCGAACTCCTCGGCACCTCGGCCGAGTTCGCCGACCGGCCGAGTGGCGTCGACGCCGGCCTCCGCGGGTGGCTCCGGGAGAGCGCCGGCGCGCGGCCCTAGCGAGCCGAGGCCCTGCCGGGCGACGTCCGGCAGGTCGGCCCCGGCTCCTGGTCCACCGGGACGGGGCCGGTGGACGTCCGCCGGGCCTGCCGGGCGAGGTTGTCGCGCAGTGCGGTCAGCCGGGCGATCTCGGCATCCAGGGCGGCCAGCCGCCGGTCGACCACCGGGACGAAGGCCTCCGGTCCCGAGCCGTCGGCGGAGTCGCAGATGCGCGGCTCGTCCTCGGTCAGCAGATGGAGCCGGTGGGCGCGGCTGCGCAGGTCCTCGACGGTGAGGCCGAGCGCCAGCAGCTCGCGGATCGCCCGCACCCGGGCCACCTCCGCCGGCCCGTACTCGCGCTGGCCGGCCGCCGTCCGCGCCGGTGGCGGCAGCAGCCCGCGCTGCTCGTAGAAGCGGAGCGCCCGGGGCGTGGTGCCCGCCGCTGCCGCCGCGTCGCCGATCCGCATCCGGCCTCCCGCTCTCCCCGGCTCGTGCCGTCGCCGCCCCGCCCCGCGGTCGTTCCGGTGGAGCGGGCACCGCTGCCTCGACGGCACTCCCCAGGTGCCGACGTTCCTCAGACCTCGACGATCGTGGCCCCGAAGGTACGGCCTCCGATCAGCTGGGGCAAGGCCTGCGGGGCCCGGTCGAGACCCGCCACCGCCGTCCACGGGAAGGTGATCCGCCCGGCGCGCAGCCAGTCGCCGAACTGCCGCCGCCACTGCGCCTCCAGATCGGGGTGGTCCTGGCCGCGGAACCCGCGCACGGTGACGCCCTGGCTGAGCAGCCGGAAGGTGTCGACCACCGCCGGGGAGCTGCCGCCGAGGCGGTCCGGTGCCAGCTGTCCGGCCAGCGCCCCGACCAGGGCGAACCGCGCGCCCGGCCGGGCCGCGTCGACGGCGGCGGTGAGCTGGTCACCTCCGACGGTGTCCAGCAGCACGTCGATGCCGTCCGGCGCGGCCTCGGCCAGCTGCTCGCGGATCGGCCCGGCGCCGCGGACCAGCACCGCGTCGTAGCCGAGTTCCGCCGTCAGCCGGGCCGCCTTGGCCGGCGAGCCGGTGGTGCCGATCACCCGCGCGGCTCCCAGCAGCCGGGCGACCTGCCCGGCCACCGTGCCGACCGCGCCCGCCGCGCCGGTCACCAGCACGACGTCGCCCGCGCGCACCCCGGCCGACCGGGTCAGCCCGCCGTACCCGGCGGAGCCGGGGGAGAGGAGGGCGACCGGGTCCGGCAGCGAGCCGTCCACCGGGGTGAAGTCCGCGCTGTCGCCCACCGCGTGGTCCCGCCAGCCGTGCAGGTGGGTGACCAGGTCGCCGGGTCGCAGCGGGCCGTCCGCCGGGGCGGCGAGCACCTCGCCGAGCGCCGGGCCGAACAGCGCCTGGCCCGGCCGGATCGGCGGCAGCGGGAGGCCGGCCAGCTCGCCGCCGATCAGCGTGCGCAGGCCGGGGAAGACCAGGAAGGCGCGGTTGCGCACCAGGACCTGCCCGGGGCCGGGCGCGGGCAGCGGGGTCTCGACGAGGGCGAAGTGCTCCGGGGCGGGCAGCCCGGCCGGGGCGGCGGTCAGTCGGACCTCGCGGGCGGTCGTGGGCAGGGGCATCGCGGTTCTCCGGTGGAGCCGGGGCAGCGGGCCGTCCCGCTGCGGGTGCCGGGACGGTAACCCCTGACCCGCGCGTCAGGGGCAAGCAGCCGTGGTGGGGGCGGTGTCTGACGGTCGATCGGCCCGATGATCTTCTAGAGTCGCCAGCGGTACGACCGTACGACCAACGTGCGGTCGGCCGTACGACTGTGCAGAGCGCGACCCCGAGAGGCGGCACCACCATGAGCGACCAGCAGGCACCCGAGCCGTTCGAGCCCGTGGACGAGGACTGGCAGACCGCGCTGGCGGTCGTCGCCCACCCCGACGACATGGAGTACGGCGGGGCCGCCGCCGTCGCCCGCTGGACGGCCCGGGGCAAGAAGGTGGTCTATGTGATGGTCACCAGCGGTGAGGCCGGCATCGACACGATGAGCCCCGAGGAGTGCGGCCCGCTGCGCGAGGCCGAGCAGATCGCCTCCGCCGCCGTGGTCGGCGTCGACACCGTCGAGTTCCTGGGCCACCCGGACGGCGTGCTGGAGTACGGGCTCGCGTTGCGCCGCGACATCGCCCGGGCCGTCCGCCGCCACCGCCCGGACATCGTCATCACCAGCAACTTCCGTGAGACGTACGGCGGGACGTTCCTCAACCAGGCCGACCACATCGCGGTCGGCCGGGCCACCCTCGACGCCGTCCGGGACGCCGCCAACCGCTGGGTGTTCCGCGAGCTGGTGGCCGAGGGGTACGAGCCGTGGGGCGGGGTGCGGGCGGTCTGGGCGGTCGCCTCGCCCGAGGCGCGGCACGCGGTGGACACCACCGAGCACTTCGACAAGGGCGTCGAGTCGCTGGCCGAGCACAAGGCGTACCTGGCCGGACTGGGTGGTGCGATGGCCGACCCCCGGGAGTTCCTGGAGGGCTTCGGCCGGGGCTTCGGCAGCCGGCTCGGCACGCGGTTCGCCGTCCCGTTCGAGGTGTTCCCGCTCGGCTGAGGGGGTGGCGCGGCGGGCCCGGCGGTGGTCAGGAGCCGTCGCCGGCCCGGTCGGCGTGCTCGTGGCGCCGCCGCCGGTGGCGCAGCAACTGCCGGACGGCGAGCGCCGCGCAGAGCACGCCGAGGGCGATCAGCAGCCACAGCTGGTACCGGATGGCCGTCCGGTACACCGCGCCGACGTTGGCCCCGGCCAGATAGCCGAAGGTGGACCAGACACCCACCCAGAGCGCCGCGCCGAGCACGTTGAACGGCTGGAACCGCCGCCAGGGCATCTCGGTGGTGCCGGCGATGATGCCGTTGGTCTGGCGCAGTCCGTCCACGAAGCGCGCGACGGTGACGACCTTGCCGCCGTGCCGGGCGAAGAACTCGTCGGCGCGACGCATCCGGGCCGGGGTGAGCAGCACGTAGCGGCCCCACCGGTGGACGAAGGCGCGACCGCCGGTGCTGCCGATCAGGTAGCCGAGGCTGTTGCCGAGGACCGCGGCCCCGAAGGCGATCGCGACCACGCCGGCGAAGCTGAGGTGCCCGGTGCCGGCGTAGACGGCGGCCAGCACCAGGATGGTCTGGCCGGGAGCGGGGATGCCGCAGTTGTCGAGCAGGACGAACAGAGCCACGGCCGGGTAGCCGTACTGGTCGAGCAGGGGTGCCAGCCCGGCGAGCGGGCCGGGCAGGGCGGGCTCGGACACGTGACTCACCACCCCGTGCCGGTCGGGCCCGGGGTGGCGGCCGGATGGGTCAGCGGAGCGCCTCGCGGCGTTCGATGTTGCAGTCGGGGCCGGGGTAGATCAGGCCCGTGTGGCCGTCCTCGAAGCGGACCATGTACGGCGGCTCGCCCTCCGCGCCGCGCACCTCGATGATCTCGCCCTTCTGGTCGACCATGCCCACCGACCTGCTGTGGATGTGGAGCTGGTCACCTACCGCTGCGTGCATGGTCTGCTCCTCGGGTAGTGATGGCCGCGCCGGCGGCCGTTCTGCTTCCACTGTGCTGCGGCCGGGGCGGGCCCGCAACGGCGTGGCCGCGCGGTCTCGCCGGGGCGGGCCGCCGTGCCCAGGGCGTTGCCGCGGGGCCTGCCGCCCTCCGTCGGGCCGTCCGTGGGCCGTCCGTCGGCCGGTCAGCGGGTCGGTCGGCGGGGGCCGAGCTGCTCGGCGAGGTAGCAGCGGACCAGTCGTTTGCACTCGGCGATCAGCGCCGGGTCGCCGTCGGGGGCGCTGCGGAAGGCGAGCTTGAGCACCGCGTCCGCCGCCTCCAGGGACACCCGCAGGGCGAGCGTGAGCGCCGCCGGGTCCGCCGTCGCGAAGAGTTCGCCGCCGAGGGCCTGCAGGCGCAGCGCGACGGCGGTGTTGTTGTCGAGGTCGGTGTCGAGCAGGTGCCGGTCGTCCCGCACCCCGGCGGGCACGGCCGCGCCGGCCAGCCCGAAGTCCACCTGGCCGAAACCGGGCACCGCCCGCTTCATCGCGACGAACTCGTCCACCGCGAGGTCGGTGAACCCGGCGGTGCCGGCCGGTGCCTCCGTGAGCAGCCGGTGGTCGAGGCGCTCCAGGTAGTGGTCGAGGTTGCGGCCGGCGAGCGCGGCCAGCAGGTCCTCCTTGCCGGCGAAGAACTGGTACAGCGTGCCGATCGGCACCTGGGCGCGGTGCGCGACCTCCTTGGTGGTGAGCGCGGTGGCGCCGACCTCGTCGAGCAGCCCCGCGCAGGCGTCCAGGAGCCGCTGGTAGCGCTCCTGGCTGCGCTGCTGCACCGGCCGCCGCCGGCCCGGCCCGCTGTTCTGCCCGGCCACCCGGTGACTCCTCGTGTCCGCGCTCATGGGGCCACTGTGCCGCATCCGGTGTTCCACGGGCGAATCATTGACATGAGTCGTGCTCATATTCTGCTTTCCGGTGCCGCACCGCGCCGGAGCCGTACCCGGGGCGGAGCGGTGCTTGGGGCGGAGCGGTGCCGGCGTCCGGCGGCTCGGAGCCCGGGGGAGTCGGACCACTCGGCGTGCCTGCGGCCGGAGGAGAGTGTTCCGCCATTGCGGCGACATCGCTTCGGCGTTGCGCGGTCTGATCGTCCGAGGCGCATACCCTGTCGCTTTGCCGTCGCCCTGACGGCTGGGCGGTGCGAATCTGTGGACAGGGGTGCGGCGTGGTTTCGTCGGGTTCAGCCGATCCGGGAGCCGTGCCGTCGGGACGGCGGCGCTTGCGTGCGTGGTTGCTGGAGGGCCTGGCCGACAAGGCCAAGCAGTACCCCGGGCCGCACGTGCAGGCGCCCGTCGAGGACAAGGGCGCCCGCTGGTGGCGGGTGATGTGCCTGACCGGTCTGGACTACTTCTCGACGCTCGGCTACCAGCCGGGCATCGCCGCGCTGGCGGCCGGCCTGCTGTCCCCGGTGGCGACGATCGTGCTGGTGCTGGTCACGCTGTTCGGCGCGCTGCCGGTGTACCGGCGGGTGGCGCAGGAGTCCCCGCACGGCGAGGGTTCGATCGCGATGCTGGAGCGGCTGCTGTCGTTCTGGAAGGGCAAGCTGTTCGTCCTGGCGTTGCTGGGCTTCGCCGCCACCGACTTCATGATCACCATCACGCTGTCGGCGGCTGATGCCACCGCGCACCTGGTGGAGAATCCACACCTGAGCGGCGCTCTCGGCGGCCGGCAGGTGCTGATCACGCTGGTCCTGGTCGCGCTGCTGGGCGGGGTCTTCCTGAAGGGGTTCAGCGAGGCGATCGGCCTGGCCGTGGTGCTCGTCGCGATCTACCTCACGCTGAACGTGGTCGTCGTCGCCACCGGGCTCTGGGAGGTCCTGCAGTCCCCGCACCTGGTCACCGACTGGTCGGACGCGCTGACCGCCGAGCACGGCAACGTGGTCGCGATGGTCGGCGTCGCGCTGATCACGTTCCCCAAGCTCGCGCTCGGCCTGTCCGGCTTCGAGACCGGCGTCGCGGTGATGCCGCACATCGAGGGCGACCCGGAGGACACCGAGGAGCGGCCGACCGGCCGGATCCGGGGAGCGAGGAAGCTGCTGACCACGGCGGCGCTGATCATGAGCGTCTTCCTGATCACCACCAGTTTCATCACCACCCTGCTGATCCCCAAGGCGGCGTTCGAGCCCGGCGGGGCGGCCAACGGCCGGGCCCTCGCCTATCTGGCGCACGAGTACCTGGGCAACACCTTCGGCAGCGTCTACGACCTCTCCACGATCCTCATCCTCTGGTTCGCCGGCGCCTCGGCGATGGCGGGCATGCTCAACCTGCTGCCCCGCTACCTGCCGCGCTACGGCATGGCGCCGCAGTGGGCGCGGGCGGTGCGGCCGATGGTCATCGTGCTCACCCTGATCGCCTTCCTGGTGACCTGGATCTTCGACGCGAGCGTGGACGCCCAGGGCGGCGCGTACGCCACCGGCGTGCTGGTGCTGATCACCTCGGCCGCGATCGCCGTCACCATCGCCGCGCACAAGGCCCGGCAGCGCAACTGGACCATCGGTTTCGCGATGATCGCGGCGGTCTTCGTCTACACCACGGCGATCAACATCGACGAGCGGCCGGACGGCGTGAAGATCGGTGCCTGCTTCATCGCCGCCATCATCCTGGTGTCGCTGCTCTCCCGGCTCAAGCGGGCCTTCGAACTGCGGGTCACGGACGTCGTGTTCGACGAGGCCGCCGAGCGGTTCGTCCGCGACTACACGCACCGGCCGCTGCGGCTGATCGCCAACGAGCCGAACAGCCGGGACCTGGCGGAGTACCAGGAGAAGAAGCGGCAGATCCGGGCGGACAACGACATCCCGCCGGAGGACGACCTGGTCTTCGTCGAGGTCACGGTGCTCGACGCGTCGGAGTTCGAGACCGTGCTGACGGTCCACGGCGAGGTGCTGCACGACCGCTACCGGGTGCTCACGCTGGAGAGCTCCAGCGTGCCGAACGCCCTGGCGGCGCTGCTGATCCAGGTCCGGGACCGGACGGGACAGCAGCCGCACATCTACTTCGAGTGGACGGAGGGCAACCCGTTCGCGCAGTTCCTGCGGTTCTTCCTGTTCGGCCACGGCGAGGTCGCGCCGGTCACCCGCGAGGTGCTGCGCGAGGCCGAGCCGGACCGCAGCCGCCGCCCCCGCGTCCACGTCGGGTGAGCGCGTCGGCCCGGGGCACCTCGGACGCGGGGCGCGTCGTGGTCCGCGGCCGGGCCGCCGGGCTCCGGCCGGGTGCGTCCGACCGTGGCGCCAAAGGCCCGTCAGGGAGCCGTCAGGGGCTCGTCAGGGTCGGCGGGCCGGGCTTGCCCGGCGTTGTGGGGCGGCGTTGGATGAGGGACATGAACCGCTCGACACGCCATCACGACCGCCCGCCGCATACGCGGCCGCGGGGCGTCGCCGTCGCTGTCGCGGTCACCGCCGCCGCCCGGTAGGTCCGAGCCCCTCCGCTCCGCCGCCGGTCCGTGCCGCGTCCTGCGGTCCGCCTGCCCCGCCTCTTCGTGGGGGGCAGGCGGACGCGCCTTTCACCGTTCCACCCTTCTCCGCACCACCGGCCCCTGGGGTGTGCTCCGGCATGCCGTTCGGCACCCTGGTGGTGCCCGCCACCCTTGGATGGGTCATGTCCGACGCTGTTCTGTCCGCCTTCTCCCAGCCTTCGGCCGGGGGCGCCCGCATCGCCCTGGTCACCGGCGCCTCCTCCGGTATCGGCTGGGAGAGCGCCCGCCTGCTGGCCGGGCTCGGGGCCACCGTCCTGGTGCACGCCCGCACCGCCGCCGAGGCCGGGGAGGCCGTCGACCGGCTGGTCGCCGCCGGCGCCCGGCGTGGCCAACTCGTCGAACTGGCTGCCGACTTCACCCACCTCTCGGAGGTCGCGGTGCTGGCCGGCGCGGTGGTGAAGCACTACCCGGCGCTGGACCTCCTGGTCAACAACGCCGCCGTGATGGCGCCCGAGCGGTGCACCCTGACCGACGACGGCAACGAGGTCTCGCTCCAGGTCAACTTCCTTGCCGCGCACCTGCTCGCCAAGCTGCTGCGCGCCCCGCTCTCGGCCGCCGGGGACGCCCGGATCGTCAACGTCTCCTCGTCCCTGCACCGCACGGCCTCGATGAACTGGTCCGACCCGCACCGGGCGAAGCGCTACTCCCGGGTCGCGGCCTACGCGCAGTCCCAGCTCGCGCTCACCATGGCCACCGCCGACATGGCGCCGGTCGGCTCCGGCATCACCGCCGTGAGCCTCAACCCGGGCCTGTGCGACACCGCACTGCTCCCGCTGTACGGCCGGGTCGGCGGGCCGGCGGCCGAGGGTGCGGCCGCCGTGGTGCGCCTGTGCCTGCCGCAGGTGCCGCTGCTCAACGGCGAGTACTACGACGGCGGCGAACTCGCCCCGACGGCCGCGGTCGCCCAGGAGGAGCGCTCGCAGAGGCGCCTCGCCAAGCTGGCCGACCAGCTCGTCGGCCAGGCTGCCTGAACCACCCCTTCGCTGCTCCGGAAAGAACGACATGTCCAAGCGTGCCCGCAAGAAGAAGGCCCGGCGGAAGAAGAAGGCCAACCACGGCCGCAAGCCGAGCTGATGACCGGTGGCCGGCGACCCTTGCCGGTGACCCGATGACCCACCCGGTGCCGCGTGCCACCGGCGCCGGGTCAACCCCGACGGCCCCCGAGGCCCTCGTCCGACTGTGGCGGACGGGCGGCCCCGGGGGCCTCGGCCTGCCTCCGGGCCGAGGTGCGGGGGCCGGTCACCGGATTGCCGCAAGCCTGAACGCCGGCGCCAACGGTGCGTCAAGATCCCCGGGTGGGGTGTCAGAGAGGCGTCAGGACCGGCCGGACGCGGCGCCGCCGGGGCATAGCGTCAGCGGCGAGGAAACGGTTCGCCACCAGGGTCGACGACCGGACGGCGTACCGTGCCGAAATCCCAGCCCCGGCGGTTCGTTCGGGGCCGTTTCGGCGGCCAGTGAAAAACAGGGTAGGGGGCGCGTGGCGATGCCAGCGGGCAGGTCGGGCGGATCGGTCCTCGTGGGGACGGGCCCGCCGGGGGTGGCGGGCTTCGAGCCGGTCGCTCCGACTCCCGCGCCGCGCGCTTCCCGTCACTGGAGTTGTCACCCCTGGCCGACGGCGTCAGGGCGGTGGCAGGAGATGGCTGGGCAGAGGGTGACGAATCGTCAAGGACTCTGCCGGTCAACCGACTTGATCGAATCATCGACGATGGAGGAGTGATCAGTGGTGGGTGGCCCGCCGAAGAACGACGAGGGCGCCGGCTCGCCGGAGAGTCTCGCGCCACTGAGGTCGGTGCTGACCGGACTCGCCGAGGAGAGCGCCGCGATCCGTGCGCTCGGCACGCGCTCGGGCGGCTCCGCGGTGACCGCCCTCGACGGGTTCGCCACCGGTGACGCGCTCCGGACGGCGCTCGCCCGCTGGCAGCGGCGGACCGACACGCTGGAGCAGGCGCTCGGCGAGGCGTCGACCGCCCTCGGTGACGGTCGGCCGGACCCTGCCGCCTGACCCGCCTGACCCGTCCGACCCGCCTGACCCGTCTGACCCGTCTGACCCGCCTGACCCGTCGAGCCTCCCGGCTCAGTGCCCGCCGTCAGGGGGAGCGGGCACGGTGACCACCGGGCAGTGGGCGCGGTGCAGCAGCCCGTGCGGGACGGACCCGAGCCGCATGCCGGTGAACCCGCCGCGCCCGCGGCGCCCCACCACGACGCCGATCGCGTGCTCGGAGGCCCTGGCGAGTTCCTCGACGGGGTGGCCGCGGAGCACGGCGGGGGTGAGCGTGATGTCGGGGTACGCCGTCCGGCGGCCGGCCGTGGCCTCGTCGAGCAGTCGACGCAGCTCCTGGACGGCCGTCTCCTCGTCGACCTGGGCGGTCAGGCGAGACCGCCGGACCCGGACGGCGCGCAGCGCGGCCCGGTGCCGGGTGGCGAGGTCGAAGGCGAACTCCACCGCCGCCGCGGACGACGGGCTGCCGTCCACGCCGACCACGACGTACGGCTCCTCCGGCTCCTCCCGGGTGGCGTGTTCCGGTTCGCGGACGACGACCACCGGGCAGTGGGCCTGGGCGCTCACCGGGACGGTCACCGAGGAGGCGCTCAGCACCTCCTCCAGCCGGTTCAGCCGGCGCGAGCCGAGGACGACGAGCGCGGCGTGCACGGACTCCCGGCAGAGCGCCGGGGCGGCGATGTCCTCCGCGACGGCCGTGGTCACCGACAGGTCCGGGTGCCGCCGGCGGGCGAGGGCGGCGGCCTCGTCCAGCGCGCGGTGGCCGCGCTCGCGCAGCTCCTCGCGGTACTGCTCCGCCCCGAGGGCGTGCCGGTCCTGGGACGTCGGCGGCAGGGCGTGGACCAGCCGCAGCGGGCGACCGCTGCGGTCCGCCTCGTCGGCGGCCCAGGCCACCGGCGTGGCCTCCGGGGCGAGGGCGTCCACGCCGAGGACGATCGGGCGGTTGCTGCTGGCGGACGTCATGGTTCCTCCACCGGATCCGGCGCCGGGGCTCAGCCCGGCACGACGACGACCGGGCAGCCCGCGTGCCGGACGACCGCCTGGCTGGTCGAGCCGAGCCTGCCGAGCGGGCCGCGCGGCTCGCCGTGCCGGCCGACGACGACCAGCCGCTGCGTCTGTGACCCGGCGACCAGCTCCCGGGCCGGGTTGGAACGTACGGTGGTCGCCGTGACGGTGACCTCCGGGAACCGTTCACGTCGGCCGGCCAGCACCTCGGCCAGCAGCCGCTCGTGCTCGTCGGCGATGTCCGCCTCCTCGTAGACCAGCGGGAGGTCGTGCGCGGGGCCGGCGACCAGTGGATAGGCCCAGGCGTGGACGGCGAGCAGCGGGAGGTTGCGCCGTCGCGCGGAGTCGAAGGCGTAGTCGAGGACCTCGTCGTCGTGCCCCCTGCCCTGGACGCCCACCAGCACGCCGCCGTCCGAACCGGCCTCGGCGGGGTGCACCACGATGACCGGGCAGGCGGCGTGGGCGGCGGCCTGGAGGCTGGTCGAGCCGAGCAGCAGACGGGGGAAGCCCCCCGAGCCCCGCGCGCCGAGGACCAGGAGCAGCGCGCTCCCGGCCGCCGCGGCCAGGGCCTGCCGCGGGTGGTCGTCCACCAGCTCGGTGGCGACGTCGAGCCCGGGGTGCCGGAGCCGGACCTGCTCGCGCGCCGCGTCCAGCAGACCGGCGCCGGCCTCCTGGCTGAGTCGGGTCTGCTGACCCGCGGGAGCGTGGGCGGCCTCGCCGAACCAGGCGTGGACCAGGCGGAGCGGGGCCTCCCGCAACCAGGCCTCGTCCGACGCCCAGTCCACGGCCTCCACGCTCGACTGCGAGGCGGCGACACCCACCACGACGGGATTTCTCATGGCCGGCTCCTCCTGACTGCGGGGCGGCATCGCGGGGCGACCCGGTGCTCCCACCGGGCGCCGCGTCCGGACCGGCGTCCGGCCTCGCGCCCGGCTCTGGGTCCAGGCTATGCCCGTCACCCGTCCGACAGCAGGGCGAGCGGCCGGTCGCCCGGCTGGTGGGCGGCCACGCGGACGGCCACGGGCACGGACGGCCGGGCCGACAGGGGTGTGCCCCTGTCGGCCCGGCCGTTCCGGTGCGTTCCGCCGCTGTCCCGCCGCCGTCAGCGGGTGGCGAAGTCGGCGTTCCAGGAGGCCGTGCCCGTCCGGGCCAGACCGACCTCGGTGTAGTTGTCGAGCATGATGCCCAGGTGGAGGGGCGACCTGATCCAGCCGTCGACGGCGGCGTCGACGTCGGTGGGTCCGTAGAAGGCGATCTCGCCGAACGCCCGCCAGGTGTAGCCGAGGCCCCGCGCGATGTTCCCCGAGTCGCAGAAGTGGCCCGAGGCGTGACGCTGGTCCATCTGGTCGGCGTTGCACTTGGCGGCCTGGGCGAGCGTCTGGTTGAGCCGCACCGCCGGCCTGCCGTTCTGGGCGCGCACGGCGTTGAGCCGATCGAGGAAGCGCTGCTCGACGGAGGTGCCCGTGCCGGTACCCGGCCCGCTCAGGTCGAACCGCTGGGACATGCTGCCGTCACAGTTCTCGACGGTGACCTCCCGGTCGAGGCCGTGGTACGTCAGGCAGCGGTTGTCGCGGGCGTTGTGGAGGTAGGTGCCGCCCTCGGCGGCGGACTCCAGGGTCCACTGCTGGTTGTCGCCCGCCCACCAGTGGATGAACTGGGTGGACCGGCCGTCGTTGGTGTCCATCTCCAGCACGCGCTCGGTGCCGTTGACGTTGCGGACGAAGTCCACCCGGCCGCCCGGCTTGTTGGAGATCCAGAACGAGGTGGAGGCGTCCCGGTAGTTGCGGGCGATGATCCGGGAGCCCTCCGCGTCGGCGCTGGCCAGCGCGTGGTGGTTCTGGTGGTCCTGGATCGTGACCATCTGCTCGACCACGTCCGCCGTCGCGGCGTTCGCCGGCGCGGCGAGCAGGGTGAGGCCGCTGACGGATATCGCGGAGACGGCGAGCGCCAGGCCCGCCGACCGGGTGCGGAGCCGGCGGCGGAGCGTGCGGCTGGAGGGGTGGGACACGGGGTTTCTCCTGTTGTCGATGGGCGTCGGCGCGGCTGCGCCTGCGGCCCGGCGCCGTGCGGGTGCCGGGCCGTCGGTGGGGTGCGGCCTACTTGGGCATCTCGTTCCACAGCTGCTGGGCGCTCTTGCCGGTGAGCTGGACCCAGATCTGCTCGCTGTAGTTCGTGGTGTTCAGCAGGTGCGCCAGGTCGGGCTTGTTGTAGGTCTTCGAGACGTGGTCGATGAACCGGGCGGTCGCCTGGTAGCCGCTGTTGTAGTTGACGTCCGAACCGAAGTGCTGGGCGCCGGTGCCCGGCTGGAAGTTGTAGTTGCGCACCCAGTCCGCCAGGCCCTCGCTCAGCCAGCTCGGGCGGGTGGTCGGGTTGTCCCAGACCGCGACGTGCACGGCCTCGTGCACCAGGAAGCCGGTGTCGTTCCGGTTGCCCCGGGTGTAGTCGATGTTGACGTGGACCTCCTTCACGCCGTTGCGGACCGTGGCGTAGGCGGGGTAGTCCTTGAGGGTCGGATCGAAGATGATCTTGAAGTGGGCGGGGGCGCCGAAGGCCCCCTTGGTGAGCAGGTCGGAGATCGTCGGGTAGTAGCCCGCGACGGTCTGCTTCTGCTGCTCCAGCCACGGGCCGAGGTCCGGGGCCTGCGAGTAGTCCAGGTCGATGGTCGGGCGGCCGGTGGTCGGCGGGGTGGTGGCGCGGTCGAGGTTCCAGGACTGCGCCGGGTCCCCGGCGTTGCAGGCGGCGACCTTGGCGTTCAGGTCCGCGCCGCGGGCCAGGCAGAGGTTGTTGTCCGAGACGCTGTGCAGCAGCCAGGCCCGGCCGTTGCCCATCGAGGTGTTCTCCAGCCACCACTTCTGGTTGTCCGCGCCGACGTAGTTCCAGGCGCCGACGGTGTTCCTGCCCCGGTCGCGGTCGACCGCGTTGTTGGTGCCGGGCACCTTGACCGACCAGGCGCCGTTGCCCTCGTCCTTGACCGACCAGACCTGCTGGGCGGAGGACTCGTTCCAGTCGCGGACCACCACGTTGGAGCCGGCGTTCCGGCTGTCCCACTGGAGGGCGCCGCCCGCGTGGCTGGAGATCCGGTAGTCGGTGCCGCTGGACGGCAGCGGCTCGGCCGCGTTCGCGGTCCCGGCGCCGAAGGTCAGCCCGGACACGACGGTCGCGGCGGTCAGGGCGACGGCGGCGGCCGTACGACGGGTGATCATCTCGGAGTTCTCCTCTCGGGCGGCTCCCCTTGAACCGGCCTGCGGCCCATGTCACCGGGCGGCGGTGTACACGGTGTGGACGAGTCGTCAACAGGGGCGTTGACGGGTCGTCGGCCGTATGAACCCCCGGGGGAGAGGTGGGCCGGCGGGCCCGGTAGCGTTCGGCAAGTCAGCGTTTATTCGCAGGTGAGAGGGTCGTGGACGCGACCGAGGGCCCGGCCTGGGCCCATGGCGGCGGGCGCGATGACGAACGGGGTCGGGGAGGATCATGCGTGGGACCACGCTCGGGGACCGCTATCGGCTGGACGAGTGGCTCGGCGGTGGCTCGATGGGCGACGTCTGGCTCGCCGAGGACGAGGTGCTCGGCCGCCGCGTGGCCGTCAAGGTCCTGAAGCCCGCGCTGCTGGACGAACCCGGCTTCGCGGAGCGCTTCCACGAGGAGGCCCGGGTGATGGCCCGGCTGCGGCACCCGGGCATCGTCGGCGTGCACGACTTCGGCTCCGGCCGCACGGACGGCGGCCAGTCCTGGACCACGGCCTGGGGGAACACCGGTCGCCCGATCGCGTACCTGGTCATGGAGCTGATCGACGGCGAGCCACTGAGCAAGATCCTGGAACGGCGGGGTCTGCTCACCACCGAGGAGACGCTCGGGATGGCCCTCCAGGTGCTGGCGGCGCTCCAGACCGCGCACGGGGCCGGCGTCGTCCACCGGGACATCAAGCCGGCCAACCTGATGGTCCGCGAGGAGCGCGTGGTCATCGCCGACTTCGGCATCGCCCGCCCCGGCTGCGACACCCGGCTCACCGTGCCCGGGATGGTGCTCGGCACGGCCGCGTACCAGGCGCCGGAGCAGGCGTCCACCGGCACGGTCGGCGCCTCGGCCGACCTGTACGCGCTCGGCGTCGTCCTCTACGAGTGTCTGTCCGGGCAGCTGCCGTTCCACGGGCAGACCGCGCTGGAGGTGATCCTCAAGCACCTGACCGAGCCCGCGCCACCCCTGCCGGCGGACGTCCCGGCGCCGGTCCGGGCCCTGGTCGAACGGGCGATGGCGAAGGACCCGGCCGAGCGCTGGCCGGACGCCGCCACCATGGCGGCGGCCATCCGGGCCGTCCTCGACGGCGAACCGGTCGAGGGCCCGGCGGTGGGCACCGCGGGGCACGCGGTGGTCGTGTCCGCGGCGCGCCCGGTGGTCGGCACCGGGGCGACCACGGTCACGCACCGCCCCCCGGGCAGGTGGCGGGCGGCCCTCGGCGGCCGCCGCCGACGGACCCTGATCGCGGCGGGGGCGGTCCTGCTCTGCTGCGTGATCACCGCCGGTGCGGCCACCGCGCTGCGCCTCCACGGGGACGGCACCGCCGCCGACGGCGGATCGGCCGCCGGCGAGGCGCCGAAACCCGCGCCGGGCCTGGCCATCCCGCTCTCCGCCACCGCCGGCCAGGCTCCCGAGTCGGGCGCGCCGTCTTCGCCCGGCGCCGCCACGGCCTCCGGACCGCCCGCACCGACCACGCCGGGCGCCCCGGTGGTCCCGAGCCCGGGCGCCCCGGTGGTCGGAAGCGGACCCGGGGCCGGCAGCGGGGGAGGGGTGCCGGGCACCCCCGACGCCCAGGGCGGCGCATCGAACGCCCCCACGCGACCGTCGACCGGCGCGCCGCCCGCACCGCCCGGGGCGGCCTCGCCGTCGCCCGGCGACCCGGCCCCCGCCCCGGCCTACACGGCGGCTCCCCCGCCCCCGCCCGCCTACCGCACGACACCGCCGCCCTCGTTCTCGCCCACCCCGGCCTACACGGCGGCTCCCCCGCCGATCTACACCCCTCCGCCGAAGTACACCACCCCGCCCTTCAAGCCGCCGACGGAGCCCGTCGCCCCGCTGCCGCCGCGCGCCCGGCTGAGCAACGGCGGGTCGGTGCTGTACGACCAGGGGGCGCTCGACCAGGACGGGAACCCCGTCGTCATGGCCCGCGACGACGGCAGCCCCGCCGCCCTCTGGACACTGGGCCCGAACCAGGGCGGCGGGCGCCTCCTGTCCAACGGCGCCACCCAGGACACGAAGGTGCTGACCCTGGACGAGACGACCTCCCGCGCACAGCTGTGGCGCTCACCGTCCAACAGTCCGAACCAGATCTGGTCGTTCGTGCCGGTGGCCGGGGGCTACATGATCTACATCTCCAAGGACTCGTCGCGCTGCCTGTACGCCGCAGGCTCCTCCGGGCCCGCCGCCATCCGCCCCTGCGACGGCTCGCCCGAGCAGATCTGGACGGTCACCGCCGCCTGATCGCCGCCCCCCGGTCCCGTGACCGGGGGGCGGCCGTCGGCTCAGGTCGGGAGCCAGGAGGGCCAGCGCTGCCGGGCCGGGCCGGCGGGGTGGCCGCCGCCGAGCAGGGGCAGCAGGCGCTCGGCCTCGGGGGAGCCGATCGGGGCCAGGATGCCGTGGGCCTCCGCCCAGCAGGAGCGGGCCCGGGCCAGGTCGCCGGTCGGGCCAGGCCCACCGAAGCGGCGGTCCGCGAGGGCGTCGCCGAGCGCGGCCAGGGCCAGACCGCGGCCCCGGTGGTCGCCGTCCAGGGTCAACGCGTCGACCGCGCGGCCCGCCGCCTCGACCGCCTCCGCACCGCGCCGGGCCGCGCGCAGCGACTCGCCGAGCCGCAGCAGGATGCGGCCGGTGCGGCGGTGGTCGTGCGGGTCGGTCAGGGCGAGCGCGGCCCGCTGGTGGGCGACCGCCTGGTCGTGCTCGCCGCGGTCGTGGGCGATCGTCCCGAGCGAGTCCCGGGCGCGTGACTCCAGCTCGCGGTCGGCCAGTTGATGGCTGACCAGCAGCGACTGGTCGACCACCCGGTTCGCCGCGTCGAACCGGCCCTGCCGGGTGAACGCCCCCGCCAGGTTGAGAAGTTCGGCGGCCAGCGCGCGCCGGTCGCCGGCCCGCTCCCAGACCGAGGCCGCGGCCGAGAACCCGGTCACCGCCTCGTCGGGGCGGCCGATCTGGACGAAGCAGGCGGCCAGTGAGCCGTGCGCGAGCGCGAGCAGCGGCTGCGGCAGCCCGTGCGTGGTGCACAGGTCCCGGGCCCGGAGCAGCTCGGCGAGCGCCGAGGGCGCGGAGCCGACCTCGGTCAGCAGTCGGCCGAGCACCAGGCGGGCCCGGGCCTCCGCCGTCCGGTCGCCCCGTTCCAGGGCGGCGCGCAGCAGGGCGTTGGCGGCGTGGCCGAGCGGCCGGGTGGCATGGCCGGAGTCGGCCAGCAGGCAGCAGCCCAGCAGCAGTTCGGCGAGCCGGTCGAGGGCCCCGGCGGCTCCGGCGGGGCGGCCCGGGAGCTTGGCGCACTGGCTCACCAGCGCGCCGACGCCCAGGTACTCCCCGACGGCGAGCGCCGACCGTGCCGCCGACGTCCCGAGCGCGGCCGACACCCGCGCGTGGTAGTGGTCCGCCAGCCGGGTCAGGGCGCCCACCGTCTCGGCGGCATCCCACGCCTCGCCGGAGCCCGCCGCCGGGCCGCCGCCGTCGCGGCTGCTGTCGTCGCGGCTGGTGTCGTCGCGGCTGGTGTCTCGACCGTGGCCCTGGCCGCTGCCCTGGCCGTCGTCCTGGCCGACCCGCTGGGCGAAGGCCCGCAGCAGGTCGTGGTAGCGGTAGTGGTCGGGGCGCGCCGAGATCTCCAGCATCGAGCAGTCCACCAGGCACTCGGCGAGCTCCACGGCGGCCGGTTCGGGCAGGTCGAGCACGGCGGCGACCGCCGCCGGCGACAGGTCGGGCACCTCCGGGACGGCCAGCAGCCGGAAGGCGCGGGCCTGTTCGGAGTCCAGCTGGTCGTAGCCGAACCGGAAGGAGGACTCGACGGCGAGGTCCCCGCTGCGCAGCGCGTCCAGCCGGTACCGGTCGCCGGTGAGCTTCGCCAGCAGCCGGGCGATGGTCCAGCCCGGGCGGCAGGCCAGCCGGGCGGCCAGGATCCGTACCGCCAGAGGCAGTTGGCCGCAGAGCCGGACGAGTTCGCGGGCCGCCTCCTCCTCGGCCGCCACCCGCTCGGCGCCGACCACCCTGGTCAGCAGGGTGACCGCCTCCTCGGCCGGGAGGACCGGAAGTTCGGCGAAGCGGGCGTTGGGCAGCGCCCCGAGCCGGGTCCGGCTGGTGACCAGGACGGAGCAGCCCGCACTGCCCGGCAGCAGCGGCCGGATCTGCTCGGCGTCGCGCGCGTTGTCGAGCAGGACGAGCACGCGGCGGCCGGAGAGCAGTGAGCGGTAGCGGGCCGACCGTTCGGCGAGACCCGCCGGGATCGCCTCCCCGACGACGCCGAAGGAGCGCAGGAAGACCGCCAGCGCCTCCTCGGGTCGGGTCGGGCGGCCGTCCGCGCCGTGCAGATCGAGGTAGAGCTGGCCGTCCGGAAACTCGGCGGCGAGGCTGTGCGCGACGTGGACGGCGAGCGCGGTCTTGCCGACCCCGCCCATGCCGGCGACGGCCGCCACGGGCACGCTGCCGGGCTCGCGCAGGGCGGCGCGCAATACCTCGGCCTCCGCCTGTCGGCCGGTGAAGTCGGCTGCTGCGGCCGGGAGTTGGGCCGGAACGACGGTGGATGTCGGGTCCGGCCCGGCGGCCGGCGGGGCGGTCGGCTCCGGGGGCAGGAGAAGGACCGTCCGCCCCGGTGGCGCCGCCAGGCTCCCGTCCGCCGCGAGGATCCGGCCGTGCAGGTCGCGCAGGCCCGGCCCGGCGCCCACGCCCAGCTCGGTGCGGAGCCGGCGGTCCGCCGCCCGGTACACCGCGAGCGCCTCGGCCTGCCGGCCGGAGCGGAAGAGCGCGAGCATCAGCAGCTCCGAGAGCCGCTCGCGCAGCGGGTGTTCCTCGACGACCGCGCTCAGCTCGGCGACCGACTCGGTCGACCGGCCGCCGTCGACCTCCGCCTCCAGGCACAACTCCGTGACGGTGAGCCGCCGTTCGTCCCACTCCCGGCGTTGGCGCTGTGCGTAGGGACCGGGCAGCCCGGACATCGGCTCGCCGCGCCACAGCGCCAGCGCCGCGCGCAGTGCGGCGGCGGCCTCGGGGTGGTGCCCGTCCGCGCGCCGGGCCCGCGCCTCGGTCAGCAGCGACTCGCACCGCGCGGTGTCGAGGCCGCCGCCGACCGCGAGCAGGTACCCGCCGCCGACCGAGGTCAGCGCCTCCGCCCCGAGCACCCGCCGCAGCCGGTGCACGTACGTCCGGACGACCCCGGTGGCCCTGGCGGGCGGCTCGTCGCCCCACAGGTCGTCGATCAGTTGGGCCCCCGAGACGTGCCGGCCCGACCGGAACAGCAGGGCGAGCAGCAGGCTCTGCTGCTGCGGCGACCCGAGCGACAG
The DNA here is from genome assembly GCF_042882445.1 of Kitasatospora sp. NPDC058218. Classification (NCBI taxonomy): domain Bacteria; kingdom Bacillati; phylum Actinomycetota; class Actinomycetes; order Kitasatosporales; family Streptomycetaceae; genus Kitasatospora; species Kitasatospora sp. NPDC058218. The sequence continues at coordinate 45,434 of NZ_JBHVWC010000075.1, forward strand.
CTCCACCTCGCCCTGCCACCCCCGCAGCGGCCCGAGCACCGCGAACCGCAGCCCGACCGCTGTCCCCTCCTCGCCTGCCAACCGACTTCCCCCTTCACCCGAATGACATGCCCCCATCGGCATGATACCGATCGGCATTCCCCCTGCTCAGACCACGTTCGGCAGGGGGTCGGCGGCGGGGGTGTCCGGATGGCGGGGCTCCGAACCCCGGAACTGCCGTACCCGCACGGGCGCCGGTCGCCGGCCCCGGGGTGCCGGCGGGGGCGGGCGTTCCAAGGCCGCGGGGGACGGTTGTGCGGGGGGTGGGAGTGGACGGGCCGGGGGCGGGGGGGCCGGCCGGGGCCCAGCCCCCCCCGGGGCGCACCCCCCC
>NZ_JBHVWC010000075.1:45813-50296 GCF_042882445.1 Kitasatospora sp. NPDC058218
CGGGGCACCTGCGCCCCGGTCGGCGAACCGCCCCGGTTCGAGCCGCCGTCAGGAGTGGGCGGTGGCTTCGCGGCGCCCGAGCGTGTCGGAGACCCTGGCCGTGATCCAGAACGAGGCGGCGAGGGTGAGGACGAGCGCGGCGCCCGCGGTGAAGATGCTGCCGTTCGAGACCGCGGGCGGGCTGCCGGCTTCCGTACGGGCGGATCCGGCGATGAAGGGCATGACACCCAGGACGGCGACGCCGAGGGCGACCTCCGCCCAGACCACCTTCGGGAAGTGCCGGAGCGTGAGGTGCGGGAGCGGGGTGGTCGAGTCGGCCCGACGGGCCCGGGTGATGCGAGGCATCAGCCAGAACTGGTTGAAGCCGCCGGCCGCCATCATGGCGAGGACCAGGAGGATCTTCAGGAGCAGCGCGAGGCCGTAGCCGGTCGTCCGGAGCTGGCCGAGGCTGCCGACGTGCTTCCAGCTCAGCCACAGGCCGGAGATGAGCACGGCGCCGACGCAGACCAGGGCGACGAGGCTGAAGCGGCGCCACAGGTCCGCCCAGAGCACGCCCGCGTTCTCACCGAGGTGCCGGCGGGCGCCGGCCAGGACGGCGAGCAGGACGAGGCCGCCGACCCAGACCACGCCGCTGACGATGTGCATCTGGTCGAAGATCGGGTCGAGGGCCTTGTCCGTGTCCTTCGGCTTGACGGCCGGTATCCCCGCGATGAGCGTCGCCATGAGCGACAGGGGCAGGGCGGTGAGCGCCACGGCGTCGACGTGCCGTCGGGCCTGCGGGAGGAACAGGGCGATCAGGGCGGCGGACGCCAGGATCAGAACGGCGTTCTGGACCAGGTAGATCGTGCCCTGGGCCACCCAGGTGCCCTTGGCCGCCGGTGCGTGCAGGTAGTCCCAGATCTTCCCCGGTGCGAGGGCGTCGCCGAAGGCCGTGCCCTTGGTGGCCCTGGCCACCCGGGCGGCCAGTTGGAAGTACCCGGCCACCAGCAGGACGACTCCGGACCACGCCAGGTAGGTCGCAGTTCTTCGCCGCAGTGCCGTGGCGTCGTGGGTCTCTGTCGCCGACGAGCGCAGAGCGGGGCGGATGGCGGCCGCGTAGGTCACCGTGGCGCCGATCGCGCCGGACAGGCCGAGGAAATATCCCGATTTCGTGAGAATTCGGTACAGCGGGGGCATGGCATAGCCGGCCGAGGCGGCCAGGTAGGCGTGATTCATGCAGGGGAGGCTCACCTAAGTTCGGGGATGCTTGACTTCATTCATGTCGTCAGATCGCCGGGGTCGACGTCGCGCGGCCGGGAGTCGGGAGTCGGGATCCGCGGTGGTGTTCGCGTGTCGGGCGGTTCGCCGGTGCCCCCGGCCTCGGCGATCCTGCGCAGCTTCACCCGGCTGCGCTGGGCGGTCTTGCCGCCCGGTGTCCGGTCGGCCGGTGGCGCGCCCCGGCCAGAGGCGCGCTCCCCTGGCCAGGTCGGGGCAGGGTCGGGCAGGGAGTGCGAGGAGGTCGGACGGCGGGCGGGCACTGGCGTCGTCGGCGCCACCCTGTCTACAGTGATGTAGACGGTCATGGGTGTCGAGGCATCCCCGAGGAGAGGTGCCGATCCATGCCCCATCCCACAGGGACTCCTGGCGGGCGTGTGACCGGGCGTCAGCCGCGGCGGGCTCGGGTCATGGCGCTGACGGTCGTCGCCCCGTTGCTGCTCTTCGGCGTGCTCACCGCCCTGCTCGCCGTTCACGGCTGGGGCCCCTTCCCGGTGGAGGCGGCCCTGCACTCCTGGGCGGTCGCCCACCGTCCCTCGTGGGCGGTGCGAACCGTCGATGTCGTGACGGACCTGGGGGCGGGGCTCCCGCCGTATCTCGCGGCCGTCGCGGCGGGATTCCTGGTGGTCCGGAACGGCGGGCGGCCGGAGCGCCGAACCGTCCGGATCGCGCAGGTCTGCGCCCCCGTGGTGGTGCTGGCCGCAGGTCAGCTGCTCCGCAACGGACTCATGAGGGCTTTCGGCCGCCCCCGTCCGCCGATGGCGGACTGGGTCGCCGCCTCGCCGAGCGGCTACTCCTATCCCTCCGGCCACGCCTTCACCGCTGCCGTCGCCGCCGGGCTGCTCGTCTGGGCGGTGCTGAGGGGCACCCGGCGGGGACCCTGGGCGGTGGTCGTCGTGGCGGTCTCGGGCCTGGCCGCGGTCGCCGTCGGCCTGAGCCGCGTCTACCTCGGCGTGCACTGGCCGTTCGACGTGGTCGGCGGGTGGCTCCTCGCGGCTCTCTGGCTGGGCCTGACCCTCCCGCTGATCCCGCTGATCGACAGGTCCCCCTCCGACGGGGGCCCGCCTGCGCCACCTCCGCCGGGCGCCGGCGCCGTTCACTGAGCACCGGTGGGCGGCGCGCGCACCCGCGGAACCGGGCGCGTGGGCCTGCCGGGTGTGCGGCTCGGACTCCGGGAGACGGCGGCACTACAATCCGACAACGGTCTACATCGATGTCGACCTGACAGGGAGAAGGCAGAGGTGCCCCGTGACAGAGGCGATACGCCGTCAGTCCGGTGAGCTGGAGGGTGCGGTACTGACCGCCCTGTGGGCGGCCGGGCGCCCGCTCACCGAGTCCGAGGTGCGGCGCTCCCTTCCCGGCGGACCTGCCCGAACCACCATCGCCACCATCCTCTCCCGGCTCCACGACAAGGGGACCGTGCGGCGCACCCGCCAGGGCCGCGGCTTCGCCTACAGCCCGGCGGTGGAGGACAGCTCCGCCCTGACCGCCCATCGGATGCACACCGAGCTGGACCGCGGCGAGGACCGGTCCGGCACGCTCGCCCGGTTCATCTCCCGGCTCAGCTCCGATGACGAACAACTCGTGCGCGCGCTGCTGGAGCCGCCCGCCGGGCGGGACCAGCGATGACCTGGGCGGTGTGGGCGCCCCTGCTCGCCCCCTGGATCACGGCGCCCGCCGCGCGACGCCTCGCCGCACTCCTTCCCCCGCGTCAGGCCGCGCTTCTCCTCGCGCTCTCCGCCGCGGCCGCGGGCTCGCTGGCCGGCGCGGCCCTGGCACTGCTCGCCGCCGGCGCACTCCTGCACGTGCCCTTCGTGGCGGCGTTCGGCCACGTTTCCCCCGCGCTGCTTCCGGCGGGACCCGTCACCCTCGCACTCGGCGCGGCGGCCGTCCCCGGGTGCGCCGTCGTCGCGTGGACCGCCGCCGGAACACTGCGCCGCCACGACTCGCGCCACCTCCACGACGAGCTCCGCAGAACGGCGAACTCCCGTGCGGGGGACGTCGTCGTGCTGGCCGACGACGGCGCGGACGCCTACGCCCTCCCCGGCCGTCCGGGCAGGGCGGGACTCGTGGTGGTGACCTCGGGCATGCTGCGGAGCCTGGACGGCGACGAACGCGCGGTTCTGCTCGCGCACGAACGTGCCCACCTCGCCTGCCGCCACCACCTGCTGGCGCTCGTCGCCGATCTCGCGGCGTGCCTGCACCCGGCGCTTCGTACGGTCCACGAGCCGCTCGCCTTCCAGGCGGAGCGATGGGCGGACGAGGTCGCGGCGACCGTCGTGGGGGACCGCCGCCTGGTGGCCCGGGCCGTGGGACGAGCCGCGCTGGCCGCGTCCGCCGCGCCGGCGGCCGGCCGTCCCCCCGTGGCCTTCGCCGCGACGGCAGGGCCGGTGCCGCGCCGGATGGCTTCGTTGCTCGCTCCACCGGTCGTCGCACGCCCGGTGGCCAAGCGCGTCGCCACGGTGCTGCTCCTGTGCCTGGTGGTGTCCGCGACGGCGACGGCCGAGGCGACCGACGACCTTCACGAGAACATCGAGACCGCTCAGGGCGCCGTCGCCCGACGGTGACCGCGAGCGCCGGTGCTCGGCCGGTTCACTCGCCGCCCGACTCGGCCGTGCGCAACAGGCGGCGCAGCACGTCCTCGTCGTCGGGGGAGAGGGCGGAGACGAAGCGCTTCAGGACGAGCTCCCGGCGCGGGTCGCTGTGCAACTCGCGGTGCATGCGGCTGGCCGTCAGGCCGGCCGCGTCGTGCACGGGGGCGTACACGAATCTGCGGCCGTCGCGTTCGCGCGACAGCGTCCCCTTCTCGTGCAGGCGCGTGAGGATGGTCGTCACGGTCGTACGGGCCAGTCGGTGGGCGAGGGCGTCCCCGACCTGACCGGCCGTGAGCGGCCCCGATGCCGCCCACAGTACGGCGAGCACGTCGGCCACCAGCTCACCGTTCGGCCGCCTGGAGTCGCTCCTGTCCGGCATGTGTGCCGCTCCCGTCCTCGGTGCCACGCGTCCGGTGACCGTGGCCGCTCGGAGTGAACGACTACGGCAATGTAGACGATCTGGTCGTATTTCATTAAGGTACGCCTAAGCTAACTGCACGGACTGTCCGAGCGGTTGCCCGGCCCTGTCTTCCCCCTGCTTGGAGCCCTCATGTCCGCCCGTCGTTCCACCGCAGCCGCGCTGCTCACCCTTGCTGTGGCGACCGCCGCGCTGGCCGGTTGCTCGCAGAAGAAGG
>NZ_JBHVWC010000076.1:0-49926 GCF_042882445.1 Kitasatospora sp. NPDC058218
TGTTTCTTTTTTTTTTTTTTATACGCCCGCGCCCCGCGGGGGGGGGGGGGGGGGGGGGGGGCCCCCCCCCCCCCGGGGGGGGGGGGGGGGGGGGGGGGGGGCCCCCCCCCCCCGCCCGGACGTCAGCGCAGGTGGCCGGTGTCGTTGAGCAGCCGCACCGAGGCGTTGCCGTCCGCGTAGTACTGGACGGCGCAGAGCGAGGCGGCGGACAGCTCCATCCGGTAGAGCGAGTCCGGCGGGGCGCCGAGTGCCAACCGCACCAGGGTCTTGATCGGGCTGACGTGCGACACCACCAGGACGGTCCGGCCGTGGTGGCGGGCCAGGATCTTGTCCCGCGCGACGCCGATCCGGTGGGTGAGCGTGGCGAAGCTCTCGCCGCCGCCGGTCGGCTTGGCCTTGGCGGAGCCGAGCCAGGCGTCGAGGTCGGCCGGGTGGCGTTCCTGCACCTCGGCGAAGGTCAGCCCCTCCCACGCGCCGAAGTTCACCTCGCGCAGCCCGTCCTCGTAGCGGACCTCCAGGCCCAGGCGGGCGGCGACGGTCTCGGCGGTCTGCCGGGTGCGCAGCATCGGGGAGCTGACCACGGCCTGGACGGAGCCGCGCGCGGCCAGCGCCTCGGCGACGCGCTCGGCCTGCCAACGGCCCTTCTCGGAGAGCTCCGGGTCGCTGCCGCCACTGCCGGAGAAGCGCTTCTCCGGGGTGAGGTGGGTCTCGCCGTGGCGGAGCAGGACGAAGGTGGTCGGCGTCCCGAGGTCGGCGGCGGCCGCCCAGCCGGCCTTGGGGGCGGTGGTCTCCAGCGGGGGCTCGTCGACGGCCGCGGGCGTGTCGGCCTTCGGCACCCTGGGCTCCCACTGGCGGCCGGCCTTGCCCGCGTCCATCGCCTCGTTGGCGAGCCGGTCGGCGTCCTTGTTCCGCTCGCGCGGGATCCAGGTGTACTTGACCTGGCCGCGCGGCAGCACGGCCCGGGCCTCGGCGGCGAGCGGCTGCATGTCGGGGTGCTTGATCTTCCAGCGCCCCGACATCTGCTCGACCACCAGCTTGGAGTCCATCCGGACGTCCACCGAGGCGTCCGGGTCGATCTCCCGGGCCGCCTTCAGACCGGCGATCAGGCCCTTGTACTCGGCCACGTTGTTGGTGGCGTGGCCGATGAACTCGGCGGCCTCGGCGATGATCAGGCCGGTGTCGCCGTCCCGGACCACCGCGCCGTAGCCGGCCGGCCCCGGGTTGCCCCGGGAGCCGCCGTCGGCCTCGACGACGAACCTGCGCCCCGCCATCGGATCAGATGCCCGACTCGGCGGTGCGCACCAGGATGCGGCCGCAGTTGTCGCAGCGGACGACCGCGTCCTTCGGCTCGGCCTTGATGGCGTTCAGGTCGGAGACGGCGAACTCGACCCGGCAGCCCTCGCAGCGGCGCTGGTAGAGACGGGCCGCGCCGACGCCGCCCTGCTGCTCGCGCAGCCGGGTGTAGAGCTTCAGGAGGTCGGCGGGGACGACGGCGACGACGGCCTCGCGGTCGCGCTTGACCTTCTCGGCCTCGGCGTCGATCTCGGCGAAGGCGGCGTCCCGGCGGGACTCGGCCTCCGTCAGCACGACCGTGGAGTGCTCCAGGCGCGCGGTCAGCTCGGTGACCCGGGTCTGGGCGGACTCCAGACGCTCCATGATCTCCAGGACGACGTCCTCCAGGTCCCCCTGGCGCTTGGCCAGCGAGCCGATCTCGTGCTGGAGGTTCTCCAGGTCCTTCGGCGAGGTGATCGCGCCGGAGTCCAGCCGCTGCTGGTTGCGGGCGGACCGGGCACGGACCTGCTCGACGTCCTGCTCGGCCTTGGTCAGCTCGCGGGTGGTGTCGCCGTGCTGGGCCTGGGCGGCCACCACGAGGTCCTTGAGCGCGGTGTGGTCGGCGGTGGCCTTGTCGATCTCGGCGTGCTCGGGCAGGCTGCGACGCCGGTGGGCCAGCTGGTCGAGCTTCGAGTCGATGGCCTGGAGGTCGAGCAGGCGGATCTGGTCGGCGGGCGCGGCGTTCAAGCGGAGGGCTCCTGTGAATCGGGTCAGGCGGTGAAGGACATGGGGGCGTGCGCGGTCCACGGGTCGGTGACCCGGTGGGAGACCTTCGTCTCCACGGCCCAGCCCCGCTGCTCGGCGGCGCCGTGCAGCGCCCGCTCGGCCAGGGTGAGCCAGGGCCACTCGGTGGCCCAGTGCGCGGCGTCGACCAGCGCGACCGGCGACGCTTCGGCGGCCTCGGAGGCCGGGTGGTGGCGCAGGTCGGCGGTGACGTACGCGTCGACACCGGCCGCCCGCGCCTCGGCGAGGAAGCTGTCACCGGAGCCGCCGCACACCGCGACCCGGCTGATCAGCCGGTCCGGGTCACCGGAGACCCGGACGCCGGCGGCGGTGGCCGGCAGGCCCTCGGCGACCCGGGCGGCGAACGCGGCGAGGGTCAGCGGGGGCTCCAGCAGGCCGATCCGCCCGCTGCCGCGCCGGCCCAGCGGGTCGGTCGGGTCCGGCACCAGCGGGCCGGTGACGCGCAGGCCGACGGCCTCGGCCAGCGCGTCCGAGACACCCGGGTCGGCGTGGTCGGCGTTGGTGTGCGCCACGTGCAGGGCGATGCCGCCGCGGATCAGCGTGTGCACGACCCGGCCCTTGAACGTGGTGGCCGCGACGCTGGTGGTGCCGCGCAGATAGAGGGGGTGGTGGGTGACCACCAGGTCGGCGCCCCACTCGACGGCCTCGTCGACGACCGCCTGCACGGGGTCGACGGCGAAGAGCACGCGGCGGACCTCGGCCTGAGGGTCTCCGCAGACCAGGCCGACGGCGTCCCAGGACTCCGCCCACTGCGGCGGGTAGACCTCTTCGAGCGCGGTGATGACGTCGGACAGTTTCGGCACCTGTCGAGACTACCGTGCGCGCGGGGGCGCCCGGGCCGCCCGGGCCGGGCCCGGGGGTGCGCGGCCGGGCGTCAACCTGCGGTTCCGGGCGTTCGAGAGGCCGCCGGGGCGCGCTGCCGGGCTCGTCCGGCGCCCTCGGGGCGCCCGCCGGGGCGGTCGCGGGCCGGGACGCGGGCCGTGCGGGCGTCGCGGACCCCCGGGTACGCGGGGGCGCCGCTCACAGCGGGCCGCTCGCACATATTCGAAACCGCGCCCAGGTCACCCTTACGAGTGAAGTGACCCGCTACGCGTTGAGCCCGCCCGGAAACCGAAAGTAACTTCACTCCTGCGAACGGGAGTTGCCTCGACCGGGGGGTCGGGAAGGCACTCCGCCGGCATGCGGGCCCAGGCAGGACGGGCCGTCGGCGGACGCGGCCGAGGCCGCGCTCCCGTACTTCCGAGGAACCGATCAGGCCGTCGGCGTGCGCCGCGGGTGCCGGAGCAGTGGGCACCCGCGGACGCCGGCCGAGACGAAGGGATGTGAATGCGGATGGGGGCGGGCACATCGCTGCGTACGGCCGGGGGGAACGGATCGGCGGGCCACCGGCCGGGTGCGGCCGGCGGATGGCCGGAGGTGGCGCGGGCGGCGCTGACCGGCGCCGGAGGCCGGGGAGGCGGCGGCGACTGGAAGGTCACCGCCGAGGGCTTCTGGTGCACGGTCGGGCCGTCCGCGGCGGAACTGGCCGCGGAGGGCTGGAAGATCCATGTGAGCGCGGCCTCGGCGGTCGGCGGCGCCGTCCTGGCCGCCGTCGCCGAGGTGTTGGCCGACGACCCGTGCACCTTCAAGTTCGCCGCCGGACCGGAGCAGTTGCACGAGATCAACTCGCGCAACAGCGACCGGGGTTCGGCGGGCAAGTTCATCACCGTCTACCCGGAGGGCGAGGAGCAGTTCCGGCGGCTGGCCGCCGCGCTGCACCGGGCGACGGACGGTCTGCCCGGGCCGGTGGTGCTCTCCGACCGCCCCTACCGGCCCGGCAGCCGCGTGCACTACCGGTACGGCGCCTTCGCGGCCCGCGCCGAACTGGGCAACGACGGCGGCTACCGGTCGATGCTGCGCGGCCCGGACGGCGAGCGGGTCGAGGACGTGCGCGGCGCCTCGTACCGCTGCCCGCCGTGGGCACGCGACCCGCTGGCCGACGGGCCCGGGGGGCCGACGCAGGCGGTCCGCGGGGAGGCGGCGCAGGGCCGCGGACCCGGGGCGGCCCGGCCCCCGGCACCCAGGCGCGGCTCCGGCGGGGTGCTGCTGGCCGGGCGGTACACCGTCACCGGGGCGATCCGGCACAGCGCCAAGGGCGGCGTCTTCCTCGGGCGGGACACCGAGGGCGGCGCCGAGGTGGTGGTCAAGCAGGCCCGCGCGCACATCGAGGTGGACCGGTCCGGCACCGACGCCCGGGCGGCGCTGCGGCACGAGGCCGCGCTACTCGCGCGGCTGGAAGGACAGGACCTGGCCCCGCGGCCGGTCGAGCTGATCGAGCAGGACGACTCGCTGTTCCTGGTGCAGGAACGAATCGCCGGACAGCCGCTCGGCAGCTGGGTGGCGGCCCGACTGCGCCGTGACGGCAGCCCCGATGTGGACTGGGCCGAGGCCGGACCGCTGGTGCGGGCCCTGTTCGACCTGGTCGAGCGGGTGCACGGGCTGGGGCTGGTCCTGCGCGACCTCTCCCCCGGCAACGTGCTGGTGCGGCCCGACGGGTCGCTGCGGCTGGTCGACCTGGAGCTGGCCGCCGAGGCCGGGCGGGCGGCCGGCTCGGCCGGCACCCCCGGCTACCGGGCTCCCGAGCAGGGGCCGGGGCGCCTCGCGCTGGTCACGGGCGGCGCGACCGGCACGGGCGCGGACCGGTCGGGCCGGGACGGGTCGGCCTGTCCCGGCCCGGGGAGGGACGCGCTCGGCCGGGACAACCTGATCGGCACCCGCGTACTGCCGGAGGGCACCTGCGTGGCCGAGCCGGCGGTCGACCTGTACGCCCTCGGCGGGCTGTTCTTCCTGCTGGCGACCGGCCACGATCCGCTGCTGCCCGAGGACCTGCCGCAGGCCCGGCCGGTCGCCGACCGCCTGGGCCGCTGGCTGACCCTCGCCGCCCGCTCGGGCGGCACCGCGCGGCGGCTCGCGCCACTGGTGCTCGGGCTGCGGGCCGAGGAGCCGGAGCGGCGCTGGAGCCTGTCCCGGGCGCGGTACGCCCTGGTCGGCGCACCCGACGACACGGACGCGGGCGCGACGGGCGCGGGCGACACGGGCGCGGGCGCGGGCAGCACCGCCGGCACGGCGGCCCCGGACCCGGCACGGGCGGGCGAAGGCACCGCGGCGGGCCCGACCGGTCCCACCGCCCTCGTCGACCGGGTCCTGCACGACGGGCTGCACCACCTCGCGCTCACCGCCACGCCGCTGCGGCGGGACCGGCTCTGGCCCGCCGTCCCGGCCGGGCAGTGGTCCGACCCGTGCAACGTGCAGCACGGCGCCGCCGGCGTCCTCGCCCTGTTCGCCCGGGCCGCGCTGACGGACGGGCTGCCCGAGGAGGTCCGGGAGGAGTCCCGCCGGACGGCTCGGACGGCCGTCGAGTGGATCGAGCGCCGGTGCGCCGCCGAACCGGTCGTCCTGCCGGGGCTGCACTTCGGCCGCTCGGGCGCCGCCTGGGCGCTGCTGGACGCCGCCGAGGCACTGGGGGACCGTGCGCTCGCCGAGCGCGCCGCCGCCCTCGCCCGCCGGATAACCGTCGAGTGGCCCAATCCGGACGTCTGCCACGGCGCGGCCGGCGCGGGCTTCCTCCACCTGCGCCTCGCCGCCGACCCGCCGGCGGGCGGCGGGGAGTTCCTGGACCGGGCCGCCCGCTGCGGGCACGGCCTGCTGGCCGCCGCCCGGCCCACACCGGAGGGCGTGGTCTGGCCGGTACCGAAGGAGTTCGACTCGGCGCTCGCCGGGATCACCCACCTCGGGTTCGCCCACGGGGTCGCGGGCGTCGGCGCCTTCCTGCTGGCCGCCGCCGGGGCCACCGGCGACCGGGCACTGCTCGACGGCGCGACCGAGGCCGGGCGCACCCTCGCGGCCACCGTCCGCCGCGAGCACGGCGGGCGCTACCGCGGGCAGCACAGCGGGCCGTTCGACGGGCCGAACGACGGCTGGTACGGCGAAGGGATCGCGGCCGGGGGCGACGCCGACGCCCGCCCGACGGCCTGGTGGCCGCAGGGCGCGGGCGACCCGGAGCACGTCCGGCTGGCCCACTGGTGCAGCGGGTCCTCCGGCGCGGGGACCTTCCTGCTCCGGCTCTGGCAGGCCACCGGTGACGACACCGCGCACGAGCTCGCGCTCGCCGCCGGCCGGGCGGTCCTGGCCGGACGCTGGCACTGCGGCGTCAGCGCCTGCCACGGACTGGCCGGCAACGGCGAGTACCTGCTGGATCTGGCCGCCGCCACCGGCGAGCCGGAGTTCCGCACCGGAGCCGAGGAGTTGGCCCAGCTGATCGCCGCCAGGTCGGCCCTGCGCGACGAGCTGCTGGTGCTGCCCGACGAGACCGGCACCGGCTGCGCGGCCGCGTACGGGACGGGCACGGCGGGTGCGCTGGCCTTCCTGCTGCGACTGCGCCACGGCGGCCCCCGGCTCTGGGTGGACCCGGTGCCGCCCACCCGGCCCGGCGAACTGCCGCCCGGGGCCGGCGGGGTGAGTACCTCATGAACGTGGCCGTCCGCTCCGCGACGCAGGCCCTGCGCCGCCTCAGCTTCACCTTCGCCACCGACGGCAGCCATGCCGCCTGCCTCGCCTCCGCCGCCGACGGCGGCTGGTACGCGGAGAGTTGGGCCCTGCCGGCGTCCGGTCCGGCCACCCCGACCGCACTGGCGCTGCCCGGTCACCGGTCCGAGAGCCTGCGCTGCCAGCTGATCGCCCTGCCGGACGGCTCGGTGCTGGTCTGCCGGCACGACGGCGAGCGGCACGACCTGGTGGAACTCTCCGCCGCCGCGCCCGGGAGTGGACCAGCCACCGTGGAACGGCCGTTGGGCACGCTGCGGCGCCCCGGGCTGCGCCTGCTGCCGCTCCCGGCGGCGGCGTCCGACGGCACCCGCACCCCGGTCGCGCTGGCGCTCGGCACCGACACCCGGCCGGGCACCACCGCCTGGCTGGTGTACGCCGACGGCGGCGAGCCCCGACAGGTCGCCGAGATCCCCGGCCTGCACGGCGGCGGCGTCTGGCTGGACCGCACCGGCGCCCTGCTGGCGCTCGACCGGGTCGACGCGGGCATCGTCCGCAGTGTCGTCCTGGACCTGCGCACCGGCGCGGTCACCCCCCTGCTGGAGATCGGCGAGCGCAGCAACGACCGGCTGGTCCTGTTCGATCCGGAGAGCCGCTTCGCGATGGTGCGCAGCGACGCCCCCGGGGTCGACCGGCTGGGCTGGGGCGTGCTGGGCGGCGGCGAGCCTCTGCGGTTCCCGGAGTGCCTGCACGTGGCGGGCGTGTTCCTGCGGCCGGTGGCACTGCGCGCCACCCCGGACGGGGCGCGGGTGGTCGTCCAGATCGACCACGGCGCCGGCTCGGCGCTGGCACTGTGGCGGCCGGCCGCCGGGCGACTGGATCCGCTGCCGGTGCCGCCCGGTCGACTCGGCGCGGTCGGACACTGGTCGGACGCGGGGCTGCGCATGCCGTACTCCTCGCCCGAGCACCCGGCGGCGCTGGCCACCCTGGACGTGGACACCCTGCTGGCGAACGCTCCGACCGCCGCGGCGCCCGGACCGGTGCCGCTGCCACTGCAGTTGGCGCCGCTCGGCTCCGGCCTGCCCGGCCCCTGGCGGGACACCGTGCTGCCGTGGCAGCCCGGCGGGCCGCGGGTCTCCCGCACCGCGCCCCCCGGCTGGCAGCTGGACGGCAGCTCCCCACCGGGGGACGGCGGGCGCTGGCACTCCGCGCAGAGCATCGAACTCGCCGGACCGGCCGGCCCGTTGGAGGCCGTGGTGTACGGCGGGGACGCCTGGCTGAGCAGCCCGCACCTGGTCCTCGCCCTGCACGGCGGACCGGCCGACGCCTGGCGGCTGGAGTTCGACCCCGCCCTGCAGCGGATGGCGGCCGAGGGCCTGGCCGTGATCGCGCCGAACCAACGCGGCTCCACCGGCTACGGGGTGGCGCACGCGATGGCCATCCGCGGCGCCTGGGGCGGACCGGACCTCGACGACGTCCTGTACCTGCTGGACGGCATCGCGGGCCAGCGCGCCGCACTCGGCCTGGAGGCGCCGGCCCTGTTCGGCGTCAGCTACGGCGCGTTCCTCGCACTGCTGGCGGCCGCGCACGCGCCCGCCGAGCAGGTCGCGCGCTGCGCGGTGGTCGCACCGTTCCTGTCCGGCGCCCGGCTGCTGGCCGAAGCCGCCGCCCCGGTACGGGCGTTGACCACCCGGCTGGGCGGCGGCGAACCGATCGCCGACGCCCGCGGCCCGCGCGACGTGCTCCAGCTCGCGCACCGGCTCCGCGCACCCCTACTGGTGGTGCACGGGGACCGGGACGAGACCGTCCCGGTGAGCCAGTCCCGTGCGCTGCGCCACGAGTTGCTGCGGATCGGCCGCACCGAGGGCGCCGACTTCCGGTACGTGGAGGCCGCCGGTGCCGGGCACGAGGTGCTGGCCGAGGACGGCGCCGCAGTGCTGCACGAGCTGCTGGCCGGCTTCCTGCGCACCGGCCGGCCGGGCTGACGCCCCGGCCCACAGACTCCCGGGCCGCTACGGCCCGGGGCGGTACCTGCGACGGCGGATGGAGGCCGTCGCGGGGAGAACACCCGACGCCCGTACCGCAGATCGCGGCGGGCGGAACATCAGGGGAGGACCCGATCATGGAGAACATGGTGGACTTCGAGACCGACCTCGCGGCGCTGCAGGAGCTGCCCGAGACCGAGTCCGTCGAGCTGACCGGCCACGGCGGCGGCTGCCAGTACACCTGCCTCATCCTGACCTGTCTGATCTTCACGATCAGCTAGTCGCGGGGCCGGTCGACCGGTGAGACCGCGGGCGCCGCTCCCGCCTGTCCGGACAGGCGGGGGCGGCGCCGCCCTTTCCCCGCGCGCCGCCCCTTCTGCCGCGCGATGCCCTCTCCCCTTACTACTGCTTACTACTGCCCCCGGTCGTCCGACCGCCTCCGACGCCCCACCCACCCACCGCCCGATCTCCGCCCCGACGGGAGCCCGCCCATGCCCCGCCGCCCCACCGACTGGACCCTCGCCCTGGCCGTCGCCCTGCCCGTCGAGGCCGTCACCGCACTCGCCCTGCCCGCGGCACTCGCCGGAGCCGTCGACGCCGCGCTCGACCGGAGCGCCGGACGCTCGGCGGTCCTCCTGCTCGCCCTCGTCCTCGGCGCCGCCGCCGGCGCCAACGCGCTGGCCGCCGCGGCCGGTCCGGCCTGTGCGGCCGAGGCCACCGCCGCCCTGCGCGGGCGACTGGTCCGCCATCTGCTCTCCCTCGGGCCCGGCGGCCGCGTGTGGCTGAGCGGCCCGCCACCCGGCGACCTGACCGCACGGCTGGCGGGCTCCGCGGCCGACGCCGGCGGTCGGCTGCCCGCCCTCCTCGGCGCGGCCACCGCGCTGCTCACCTCGGTCGGCGCGATCGTCGGGCTCGGGGTCCTGTCCCCGTGGCTGGCGCTCGCCTTCTTCGGCGGTGTGCTGCCCGGGGTGGTGCTGATCCGGCTGTTCCTGCGGGAGGCCGGGCAGGTCTTCGTCCGTTACCAGGAGGTGCAGGCGGACCTCGCCGCCCGGCTGACCGGCGCGCTGACCGGGCTGGGCAGCATCCGGGCGGCCGGTGCCGAACGGCCCGAGGCGGCCCGGGTCCTGGCGCCGCTGCCCGCGCTGTCGGCGGCCGGGCACGCGCTCTGGTCCGCGCAGCGGCGGACGGCCTGGCAGGCGACGCTGCTGATCGCCGTGGTCGAGGTGGCGGTGCTGGCGACCGCGGGCACCCTGGTGGCCACGGGCACGCTGGCACCCGGGGCGCTCGCCGCGGCGGCCGGCTGGGCGGCCCTCGGGGCGGGGCTCTTCGAACAGGTCGAGGCACTGGTCGGGGTCGCGCACGCGGGCGCCGGGCGGTCCCGGGTGGACGAACTGCTGGCGCTCACCCCCGCCCCGGCCGGCACCTCCGCCCTCCCGGCGGGCGGCACGGGCGAACTCGCCTTCCGGGGCGTGCTGGTACGGGAGGGCGACCGCGTCCTGCTCGGGCCGCTCGACCTCACCGTGCCCGGCGGCGGCACCGTCGCCCTGGTGGGTCGCTCCGGCAGCGGCAAGTCGCTGCTGGCCGCGCTGCCCGGACGGCTGCGCGACCCGGACGAGGGCCGGGTGCTGATCGACGGCGTGCCGGTGACCGAGCTGACCGCCCCCGAACTGCGCCACGCCGTCGGCTACGCCTTCGAACGGCCGGCGCTGGTCGGACGGACGGTCCGCGAGGCGCTCGACGGCGCCGGCCCCGACGAAGCGGTGTCCGCCCGGGCGGACTCCTTCCTCCGGGGGCTGCCCGCCGGGTGGGACACCCCGCTCGACGACCTTCGGCTCTCCGGTGGCGAACTCCAACGACTCGGCCTGGCACGGCTGCTGGCCGCGCCGGTCCGCCTGATGGTGCTGGACGACGCCACCTCGGGCCTCGACCTCGCCACCGAGTACCACGTCACCGAGGCGCTGGACCGGGCCACCCGGGGGCGGACCCGCCTGGTGGTCGCCCACCGCGAGGCCGCCGCCGCCCGCGCCGACCTGGTCGCCTGGCTCGACGGCGGGCGGCTGCGGGCCCTCGCCCCGCACACCGACCTGCTCGCCGATCCCGACTACCGCGCCACCCTGGCCGGCGCCGCGCTCGAAGCGGCCGGCGCCTGATGGGCCGCCACAGCGCCCGGCCCGGCGCGCCGAAGGCCGACCCGCCGCTCCCCGACCCCTCCCTCCCCCGCCCGTCGCGCCCCGAGCCGCCACAGGCCGACCGGTCCCTTCCCGACCCTCCGCAGGTCGGGCCCTTCGAGACGGCCGCACCTCCACCCCACGCACAAGGTCGGCCCCGTCGACCTCCCACTCCTCGGTGGTCGCCCGGCTGGGTCCTGCTCGGACGTCGACTCGGCGCCGCCCGGGGGCCGTTGTGGCGGCTGCTGGCCTGGTCCGGGGTGGAGGCGCTGCCGGCGCTGCTGTCCGGGCTGCTGGTCTCGGCCGCCGTCGACCAGGGGTTCCTGGCCGGGCGGCCGGGCGTGGGAGCGGCCTGGCTGGCCGCCTTCGGGGCGGTCACCGCCGCGCGCGCGTACGCGGCGCGGGCCGGGTTCCCGTACCTGGCGGCCGTGGTGGAGCCACTGCGGGACGCCCTGGTGGAACGCGTCGTCCGGGGCGCGCTCGCCCGCCCGCACGCGGACCCGGCCGAGGTCGCACGGCTGACCGAACAGGTCGAGTCCGCACGGCAGTTGACCGCCACCCTGCTGCGCACCCTGCGCGGTGTCGGGGTCACCCTGGCCGCCGCGCTGGTCGGCCTCGCCCTCCTCGCGCCTCCCGTCCTGCCACTGGTGCTGCTCCCCCTGCTCGCCGCCGGTCTCCTCTTCGCCCGGCTGCTGGGCCCGCTGGTCGACCGGCGCCGAGCCGTCGTCCTCGCCGAGGAACGGCTGACCGCCGAGGCCGGCGGCGCCCTCCACGGGCTGCGCGACATCCAGGCGACCGGCGCGCAGCAGCGGACGGCCGAGACGCTCGCCGTCACCGCCGAGGACAGCGCCGCCGCCTCCCGCGCCCTCGGCCGCGCCGCCGCGCTCCGCGCCCTGGTCGTCGCGCTGGGTGGGCGGCTGCCCGTCCTGGCGGTGGTCGCGGCCGCACCCTGGCTGCTCGGCGACGGCGGCCTCAGCCCGGGCGAGCTGCTCGGCGTGGCCACTTATCTGCTGCAACAACTCGACCCGGCGGTCCGGACCTTGGCCGGCACCGTCGGCGGCTGGCTGCTGAACCTGACCGTCGTGCTCGACCGGCTCGCCACCAGCTACCCGGAACCGGAACCGGCCCCGGTACAAGACCCGGACCCCGGCCCCGGGCATGAGCCCGTCGGCACCGAGCGGCCGGGGCGCGCCCCCACCATCCGCCTCACCGCCCTCCGGTACGCCCACGGCCCGTACGCCGCCCCCGTCCTCGCCGGTCTCGACCTCACGACCGCCCCCGGCGAGCACCTGGCCGTGGTCGGCCCGAGCGGCACGGGCAAGTCCACCCTCGCCGCGCTGCTCGCCGGCCTGCTCACCCCGCTCGACGGCGAGGTCACCGTCGACGGCGTCCACCCGCACCTCCTCCCCGGCCCCGAGCGCGCCCGCCTGGTGGCCCTGCTCCCCCAGGAGGCGTACGTCTTCCCGGGGCCGGTCCGGGCCAACCTGTGCTGGCCCGGCCCGCCCGACGCGACCGGCCCCAGCGACACCCGGCTCCTCGACACGGCGGCCCTGCTGGGCGCGGACGAGCTGGTCACCCGGCTCGGCGGGCTCGACGGCGTGATCGCCGATCCGGGCACGCTCTCGGCCGGCGAACGCCAACTGCTGGCGCTGGTCAGGACGTACCTCTGCACCGCGCCCGTCGTGGTGCTCGACGAGGCCACCTGCCGGCTGGACGCCGCCGCGGAGGAACGGGTCGAGCGGGCCTTCGCCGCCCGCCCCGGGGCGCTGGTCGTGGTGGCGCACCGGATCAGTTCGGCGCTGCGGGCCGACCGGGTCCTGATGCTCGACGGCGGCCGGGGCGTGCTCGCGCGCCACGGCGACCTGCAGGTCCTGTCGCCCCGTTACCGCGAACTGGTCGGCCACTGGCTGGGCTCGGCGGGCCCGCGGGCAGCCGAGCCGTTCGCCGGGCGCCCGTCGTGATCTCGATAGGATCTCGCCCGTCCCGGCCGTTATGGTGGCCGGGGCACGGGCCGCGATCACCGGCTCTGGCGCAGCTCAGGCGCCTGATCACGGGCCCGACCGCGCCCGCGGTGCCAGCCGGCGCCGAAGCACCCGCACCCTCGCACGGAAGACGATTTTGATGTCCCACACCCTCACCGACACCACCGGACCCGCGACCGCCGGGACCGACGCCGACGGGACCACGGCCGGGGACACCGCGTCGCACGGTCGCCACCGGGGCCCTTCCGCCGCCGACGACAGGCCCGAGGCCGACCCGCACGGCCGGCACCGCCTCGGCCTGGGCCGCGAGCAGGGCTGACGCCGCGTTCGTAGTCCTTCACGGCAGGGCCCGCCGGGTGCACCGGCGGGCCCTGCCGCGTCCCGGCCGGCGCCCGCGGCGCCCTCCCGACCGACCCGACCGACCCGGGCGCCTTCCGCCCGGCGCTCAGTCCAGCGTCACGACCGTCCGCAGCGCCTCGCCGCCCCGCATCTGCGCGATGGCCTCGTTGACGTCCGCCAGCCCGACCCGGTGCGTGACCATGCCCGCGAGGTCGATCCGCCCGGCCCGCCACAGCTCCACCACCAGCGCGATGGTGCGCGGCACCGGCGCGCCGCCGTACAGCGAGGGCAGCAGCCGCTTCTCGTTGAAGAAGAGCTCGCCCATGGTGAACTGCGCGAGGTCGTCCTGCGCCCCGGCGCCGATCACCACGACGGCGCCCCCGCGCCGCGTCGCGTCGTACCCGGCCCGCACGGTGGCCGCGCGGCCGACCGCCTCGAAGACGTAGTCGAACCCGCCGCCCGGCAGGGCCTTCGCGGCGGCCTTCAGCTCCTCCGGCGCGAGCGCCTCGGTGGCGCCGAAGGCCAGCGCCCGCTCGCGGCGCGAGACCACCGGGTCCACCACGGCGATCCGGCCGGCGCCGCAGACCCGGGCGCCCTGCACGGCCGCGACGCCCACCCCGCCCGCGCCGATCACCGCGACCGAGGCCCCCGGCTCCACCCGGGCGGTGTGCACGGCGGCTCCGATGCCGGTGGTCACCCCACAGCCGATCAGCGCGGCCAGCTCGTACGGCAGGTCGGCGGGGACGGTGATGACGGCGTCGCGATCGACCACCACCTCCTCGGCGAACGTGCCGGTGCCGTAGAAGCCGGAGGCCTCCACGGGCCCGCCGGCCGACTCCCCGCCGCCGAACCGGAACCCGGGCGCGCCGAGCCGGCGCAGGCTGGCGACACAGAGGTGGCCCCGGCCGCGCTCGCAGTGGGCGCAACGGCCGCAGGGAGCCATCCAGCAGAGCACCACGCGGTCCCCGACGGCGACGCCGGTCACGCCCTCGCCGACCTCCACCACGTCGCCGGCGCCCTCGTGGCCGGGGACGAACGGCGCGGGCTGCGGCAGGACGCCGCTCATCGCCGACAGGTCGGAGTGGCAGAGGCTGGCCGCCCGCAGACGGACCCTCACCTTGCCGGGGCCGAAGCCGGTCGCGACCACGTCGTCGCGGACGTCGAGCGTGTCCTGGCCGGTCTTGTGCAGGATGGCTGCGCGCATGGAGCTTGCTCCCGGTTCGCCTCGGGTCGGTGGTCGGGGCCGATTCTGACACGACCCACCCGGGGGGAGTAGAACACGTTCCATTCGCCTCCTCGGCCTCCGGCCCGTGTAACGGCTGGTCACCGGGGCCGCCGCACTGGCATGATCACCCGCCGTGTCCACACCTGTCAGACCCACCCCAGCCCCGGTCACGCTCACCGCCACCGCCGCAGACGCGCCCGCCACCACCGGTGCCGAACCGCAGGACTGCCCGTGCTGCGGCGCCCGGATCGACGCCGACCCCCGGTTCGCCATCTGGTGCCCGCAGTGCGAATGGAACCTCTCCCCCGAGCCGGCGGACGTTCCCGCCGCCGGCTCCCGCCGGGCCGCCGCCGCGGACGCCCGGCACGAGGCGGCCGCGATCGCCCGGACCGACCGGCTCTACGAGGACATCGCGGCCGGCCGACCGGCCGGCGTCGGGCTGCGGGCCTGGCTGGCCGCCTCGGCCATCGCCGCCGTGGTCCACCTGACCACCGCGGCCCTGTGCGCCTGGGGCCTCTGGCTGCTCGTCACCGGCAACACCCCGCTGCGCTGCCTCGGCGCGCTCGCCCTCCTCCTGGTCGTCCTGCTCCGGCCCCGGCTCGGCCGGACCCCGCGCGGCGAGGACGTGCTGGACCGTGCCGAGGCGCCCGCCCTCTACGCGCTGGCGGACCGCGTCGCGGCCGAGGTGGGGGCCGGGCCGGTCGGGGTGATCCGGGTCGACTGCGCGTTCAACGCGACCATGGGCGCGGTCGGGCTGCGCGGACGGTCGGTGCTCACCCTCGGTCTGCCGCTCTGGGAGGTGCTCGACGATCAGGAGCGGGTCGCCCTGCTCGGGCACGAGTTCGGCCACCGGGTCAACGGCGACCACCGGCAGGGGCTCTGGCTCGGCTCCGCGATCCACGCGCTCGCCCACTGGTACGACCTCGCCCGCCCGCGCGGCCACTACCGGCACGCGGTGGGGCTGCAGCTGCTGTTCCAGCTCACCGACCTCGTCCTCGCTGTGCTGCTCGGCGGCGTCGCCCGGCTGCTGCTGGCGGTGGTCCGGCTGCTCGACCGGCTGACCTCACGCGCCGGGCAGCAGGCCGAGTACCACGCCGACGCACTGGCCGCCCGCACCGCGTCGACCGGGGCGGCGCGGCGCCTGCTGCGGACCCTGATGCTCGGCCCGGCCGTCGGCACCGCGACGGCCCGGGTGCGCGCGGAGCTGCGGAGCCGGCCCGCGTCGCGCCGCGGCCCGCGGCCCGCTCCGGGGGCGCCGTCCCCGCAGACGACCGCCGCCGAGGCGTTCTGGGAGCGGCTGCGCGACCAGGTCGCCGGCGTCCCGGCGCTGGAACACGAGCGTCTGCTGCGCCGCTCCGCCCTGGAGCGGGGCGCGGTGGACCCCACCCACCCGCCGACCCACCTGCGGCTCGCCCTCCTCGACCGGGGCCCCGACCTGCCCGCCGCCGTCACGGCGACTCCCGCCGAGGCCGCCGCCATCGCCGCCGAGCTGGCGCCGCACCGCACCCGCATCGCGCACACCCTCCTGGCCGGCTGAGGGATCCGCCCCGCCCCGGGCCCGGGGCGGGCGCCGCGGTCTACCGTCCAGTAGGGTCCGACGGCGAACACGAGCGCCACAACCACCCGGCAAGGGAGCCGCACCATGTCCGACCTCCTGGAGAACCCGCGCCCCGCACCCGAGGTGCTGGCGGCCTTCGAAGGCGCGACCGGGTTCATGCCGGTGGACGAGGGGCTCGCGCTGTACGCGGCGGCGCTGACGGCGGCGCGGCGGACGGGGCTGCCGGTGCTGGAGATCGGCACGTACTGCGGGCGGTCGGCGATCCTGCTGGCCGCGGCCGCCCGGGAGGCGGGCACGGTGGCGCTCACCGTCGACCACCACCGGGGCTCCGAGGAGCAGCAGCCCGGCTGGGAGTACCACGACCCGACGCTGGTGGACCAGGAGGTGGGCCGGATGGACACGCTCCCCCGGTTCCGCCGCACCCTGCACGCGGCCGGGCTGGAGGACCACGTGGTCGCCCTGGTCGGCCGGTCGCCGCAGATCGCGGCGCTCTGGGGCGGGCGGCTCGGCCTGGTCTTCATCGACGGCGGCCACACCGACGAGCACGCCACCGGTGACTACGAGGGCTGGGCCCGGCACCTGGCCCCCGAGGGCGTGCTGGTGGTGCACGACGTCTTCCCCGACCCGGCGGACGGTGGCCAGGCGCCCTACCGGGTCTACCTGCGGGCGCTCGCCGAGGGCTTCGAGGAGGTCTCGGTGACCGGCTCGCTGCGCGTCCTGCGCCGGGCCTCCGTCTGATCCGACCGGGCCCGAGCCCCTCCCTCGAACGGCGTGCTCGAACGCCGCGCTCGAACGGCGCGGCGGCCCGACGAGATCACCGGACCCGCCCCACAGCCGATCACGGATGCTCTAACGTCGTGCCGGGGCTGTCGGGCGGGGGTTCGAACGGTACGGTGTCCGCGCGGCGCACGCGCGCCGGGGACAGCGGCACAGCGCCACGCAGAGCGACCGGGCAGACGGTGGGGGCCAGCACGATGAGCGACCAGCAGAACACCGCTCCGGCGGTCTGGGACCCGACCGCGCGCGGCGGCGCCGGCGGCTGGGTGCGCGGCCCGCAGCAGCCCGCCCCCGGAGCGGCCCAACCCCACGCTGGCCAGCCCCCTGCGGCCCAACCGGTTCCACCCGCACCCGACCGGCCCGGCGAGGCCCCGCAGCCGCCCGCGGCGGGCGGTGTCGGCGACCAGGGCCCGCCCCTGGCCGCCCGCCCGTACCTGGCCGCCGGCGGCCAGGGCTACGACGCCGCGACCGCTCCCGCCTTCCCGGCCGCCGCACCGCCGCCCGCCGGCCCGCGGCCGGCGGCGCCGCCCGCGCCGGGCTTCCCGGGCCACGCGACCCCCCAGGGCCCGGCCGGCTACGGCTACCCGCCGGCGCCCCCGGCCCAGCCCCAGCCCGCCCAGCCCCCGTACGCCGCCGCCCCGTACCCCCAGCAGTACCCGGCCCAGCCAGCCCAGCCGTACCAGCAGCCGTACCAACCGGAGTACCAGCAGCCCTACCAGCCGGACTACGCGGCGGGCTACGAGGACCTGGACGCCGAGGACCGCCCGGCCAACCGGCGCGCGCCGCTGCTGATCACCTTCGCACTGCTGTTCGTGCTGGCCCTGGGCGGCGGCATCCTCTGGGCGGTCAAGGGCAAGGGCGACTCGGCCGACCAGGCCGCCGCCCCCACCTCCTCGGCGACCACCGCCGACCCCGGCACCACCGGGAACCCGCCGCCCGCCCCGGCCCCCGACGGAACGACCGGCACCCCGAGCCCCACCGACACCGCGTCCGCCACCCCGAGCCCGACCGCCGGTGCGGCCGGCCCCAACGCGCAGGCCCAGGCCAAGGCCCTGGACGAACTGCTGACCCAGGGCGAGAGCGCGAAGGCCCCGATCGGCAGCGCGGTCGCCAAGGTGAGCAGCTGCCCCGCGAAGGCCGACATCGACAGCGCCGCCCAGGTCTTCGACAGCGGCGCCAAGCAGCGCGACCAGCTGATCGCCAAGCTCGCCACCCTGACCGTCACCGACCTGCCCGGTGGTGCGGACGCGGTGCAGTCGCTGAAGTCCGCCTGGCAGCTGTCCGCCGACATCGACCGGGCGTACGCGAGCTGGGCCCGCGCCGTCTCCGCCCAGGGCTGCTCGGGCTCGGCCCCGAACACCGCCGACAAGAAGCACGCGGACGAGCTCAACCCGCAGGCCACCCAGGCGAAGAAGGACTTCGTGGCGAAGTGGAAGACGATCGCCGACCCGTACGGCCTGACCGCGCGCACCCAGGACAGGATCTGAACCACCCGTGACCCGCACCACCTCCGGTCCGCACGACGAACCGCCCCGCCGCTCCCGCCTGCTGCGCGCCACCACCCTGGCCGGCGCCCTGGTGCCGCTCTGCCTGGCCGGCTGGCTGGGCTGGCAGGCCGTCGCCGACCACGGCCGGGACGACAGCGCACCGGCCCACGCCGCCGAGGCCGCCGCCCCGCCGTCGGGACCGCTCGCGGCATCCTCCTCGACACCGTTCTCGGCATCCTCCTCGACGCCGGTGGACGCCTCCCCCTCGGCCGACGCCCCGGCGGCCTCGCCGAGTGCCGGCCCGTCCGCCCCGGAGACCGCCGCCCCGGGCACGACGACCGGCACCGCGACCGCCTCCTCCACCGCCGGCGCGGCCTCCACCGTGATGGCCGGGCGCACCGTCCTGCTCGACCCCGGCCACAACCCCGGCAACGCCGCCCACAGCGCCGAGATCAACCGCCAGGTCGACATCGGCAACGCCCGCAAGGAGTGCGACACCACCGGCACCTCGACCAACGCCGGCTACAGCGAGGCCGAGTACTCCCTGGACGTCTCCCGCCGGGCCCGCGCGATCCTGACCGCCCGGGGCGCCACGGTGGTCCTGGCCCAGGACGGCGACCGGCCCTGGGGCCCGTGCGTCGACGAACGCGCGAGGGCGGGCGCCGCCGCGCACGCCGACGCGGCGGTCTCCGTGCACGGGGACGGCGGCCCGCCCGGCGGCAGTGGCTTCCACGTGATCATGCCCGCCAAGGTGGTCGCCGGTAAGGCGAACAACGCCGCGATCGTCGAACCCTCGCACCGGCTCGGCCTGCTGCTGCGCGACAGCTTCCACGCGGCGACGGGCGAGCCGTACGCCGACTACATCGCCAGCCAGGGCCTGGACACCCGGTCCGACCTCGGCGGGCTGAACCTCTCGGCCGTGCCCAAGGTGTTCATCGAGTGCGGTAATATGCGCAATTCGACCGACGCCAAGCGGATGACGGACCCTCAGTGGCGCCAACAGGCCGCCCAGGGGATCGCCGACGCACTGACCGCGTTTCTGACCACGCGGTAGGCGGTCGGGGCCGAGCCGCCCGCCCCGCCGGAAGGTGGACAGCAAGGGGTCGGGGCCGCGCAGTTTGCAACGACTTCGCCCCATTCCCGAGCCCGCTGTGCACCCGCGAGGCGGTTGGCCCTAGGCTTCTGGTCCGTTCGGAGTTTTCCGGGCCGGTCAGCCGACCGCGAAAAACCGCCGTCCACGACACACCAACGAGGGGAACGTTAGTGAATCTGCGCGCTCTCACCAGGGGAGACGCCGCCGTCGCAGGTGCGGCCGTCCTGCTCTTCATCGCCTCCTTCCTGCCGTACTGGACCGTGGACTGCAGTGGCAGGTACTGCGGTGACACGTCGCAGAACGCCTGGGACAGCGTCCTGTTCCCCGTCCTGCCCTCGGTCTTCCTGCTCGGCATCCTCGCCGCCGTGCTGATCCT
Organism: Kitasatospora sp. NPDC058218; assembly: GCF_042882445.1. Classification (NCBI taxonomy): domain Bacteria; kingdom Bacillati; phylum Actinomycetota; class Actinomycetes; order Kitasatosporales; family Streptomycetaceae; genus Kitasatospora; species Kitasatospora sp. NPDC058218. Next base: position 19,588 of record NZ_JBHVWC010000076.1, read on the forward strand.
GGTGCAGCGCTTCCAGGGCGCCGCCGCCGCCACCCGCCAGGTGCTCGGCCTGCGGCTGGACCAGTGGGGCACCGCGTTCGCCGTGGCCGCGCTCTGGACCTCGATCTGGTCCCTGGGCGGTGGCCCGAAGGGCCTGGACCACGGCTTCGGCGCCTGGCTGGCCGTCATCTCGCTGCTGGTGCTCGCCGGTGCCGCCGCGGCCGGCCCGCTGGTGCCCGCGCTGAAGGCCCCGCTGGTCACCGACAAGCCGGCCGTCCCGCAGGGCTACCCCGGTGGCTACCCGGCCCCGCAGGCGGGCCAGCCCGGCCAGTACGGCTACCCGGCCCCGGGCCAGGACCCGCAGCAGGTGCAGTCGCCCGCGTTCGGCGGCCAGCCCGGCGGCTACGGCTACCCGGCCCCGCACGCCGGCCAGCCGCAGGACGCCGCCCAGGCCGCGGCCCAGCAGGCCGCTCAGCACGCCGCTGCGCAGCAGGCCGCCCACCAGGCGCCGGCTCCCACCCAGGCGCAGCCCGCCCAGGCCCAGGCGGCCCCGGCGCCCGACTTCGCGCCGTTCTGGTTCGCCGTCCCGGCGCCGCGTCAGCTGGCCCCCAAGGACAACCCGGCCGGCGCTCCGGTCGGCGAACTCGTCCCGGGCACCTGGTACCTGGCGGTCGAGCAGCGCGGTGCCGCGCTGGTCGCCCAGCTCCAGGACGGCTCCCAGGGCGTGCTGGTCGACACCACCGGTATCCAGCGCGGCTGACACACCGGCAGGCAACACCGAAGGGGCGGGACCGGATCACTCCGGTCCCGCCCCTTCGTCGTCGGTTCGCCCCGTTCGCCGGTTCGCCCCGGCCGGTGGTCCGCCCCGTTCGCCGGGCGGGCCTCAGCAGCAGTCCTGGACCACCAGCCCGGTGGGCAGTTGGTCGCCGCCGAAGACCGTCACCGTGGCCGGGTCGCCACCGAGTGCGGCGACGGCCAGCAGCAGCGCTCCCGCCGTCCAGGTGGTGCGCTCCTCGGGCCAGATGGCGTCGTCCTCGAAGACGTAGCCGGTCCAGTAGGAGCCGTCACTGTGCCGCAGGTGCTTCTGGATCCAGCGCAGGATCTCGACCGCGCGGTCGGACTCGCCGACCGCCCAGAGCGCCATGGCCAGTTCGGCGCTCTCGCCGCCGGTCACCCAGGGGCGGTCGCTGACGCAGCGCACCCCGAGGCCGGGGACGACGAAGCGGTCCCAGTCCCGCTCGATCCGCTCCAGCGCGGCCGGGCCGCGCAGCGCGGTGCCGAGCACGGGGTAGTACCAGTCCATCGAGTAGCGGTCCTTGTCCAGGAACCGCTCGGGGTGGTGCGCGATGGCGTGCCGCAGCCGGCCGGCCGCCAGCTCCCAGTCGGGCTGCGGCTCCTCCAGGTAGTCGGCGACGGCCAGGCCGCAGCGGAGCGCGTGCAGGATGCTGGAGGAGCCGGTCAGCAGCGCCTCGTCGGGCGCCTCGCCGTGCTCGTCGACCCGCCAGGAGATCGGGCCGCCCGGCAGCCGCAGGCCGACGATGAAGTCGAGGGCGCGCCGCACGACCGGCCAGATCCACTCCAGGAAGGCGTCGTCCCCGGTACTGAGGTGGTGGTGCCAGACGCCGACGGCCACGTAGGCGCAGAAGTTGGTCTCCTTGGCGTGGTCCGTGACCGCGCCGTCGGTGCCGCCCTGGCCGTACGCGTAGGCGGCGTACCAGGAACCGTCGGGGTTCTGGCGGGCCGCCAGCCAGCGGTAGGCGGCCTCGGCGGCGGCGTGCTCGCCGGCCGTGTCCAGCGCCATCGCGGCCTCGGTGTGGTCCCACGGGTCCAGGTGGTGACCGGTGAACCACGGTATCGCGCCGTCGCTCTGCTGCTCGGTGAGGATGCTGCGGACGGTCCGGGCGGCCTGCTCGGCGTCGAGCACCCCGTCCAGCAGCAGCACCTCGGGGACGGCGGCGGTCACTCTCCGGCCCGCCCGGCCTCGGTCTGCGTGGCCTCGGTCTGCCCGGCCTCGATCAGCTTCGACTCGGTCTGCCCCGACTCGGCGCGGTCCGGCGTGGCCTCGGCGCGGTCCGGCGCGGGTTCGACGCGGTTCGGCTTGGAGGCGTAGGCGACGAAGCTCTTGCCGATCACCGGGTTGAGCGCCTTCTCCGCGGCCTTGGTGAGCTTGCTGATCACCGGGGTGCCGACGATGTCCCAGACCAGCAGCTGGTGGTAGGCCTTGACCGGCAACGCCTTGTCGTTGTCCACCCCGACCGCGCACTTGATCCACCAGTACGGCGAGTGCAGGGCGTGCGCGTGGTGGGTGCCGTACGGCTCCAGGCCGGCGTCCTTGAGCTTGTCGAGCAGCTCGTCGCCCCGGTAGATCCGGATGTGACCGCCCTCGACCTCGTGGTACTCGTCGGAGAGGGCCCAGCAGATCTTCTCGGGAAGCCAGCGCGGCACGGTGACGGCCAGCAGCCCGCCGGGCTTGAGCACCCGGAACATCTCGTTGAGCACGCCCTTGTCGTCGGGGATGTGCTCCATCACCTCGGAGATGATGATCTTGTCGAAGTACTCGTCCTCGAACGGCAGGGCCAGCGCGTTGCCCTCCATCGCGACCGCCGACGCGCCCTCGGGAGCCTCGCCGGCCTCCGCCATGGCGGCGAACCACTTCTTGACCTCGGCGATCTCGTCGGCGCTCTGGTCGAGGGCGGTCACATTGGCCCCGCGCCGGTAGCACTCGAACGCGTGCCGCCCCCCGCCGCAGCCCAGGTCGAGCACCCGGTCGCCGGGGGCGAGCGGGAAGCGCGAGAAATCAACGGTCAGCACTGCGGGCTCCCATTCCTCTGGTACCAAACGTTTGTGACGCCGAGCCGGACCCGACCGGGCCGGCGGAGTCCGAGAAGCGTCGGATCCACCCGCGGGCAGGTCCGACCAGGACGGGTCCGACGACCCGTCAGGCCACGTACCGCCAGCCCGGGCCGGACCGGGCCCGCCGCCCGACTCCGGTGGCGATCGCCGCCCGGTAGCTGTCGGCGGTCAGGGCGGCGGCCCGCTCCCAGGTGAACCGTGCGAGCACCCGCTCGCGCCCGGCCTCACCGAGCGTGCCGCGCAGCCGCGGATCGTCCAGCAACCGGCCCAGCGCCGCGGCCAGAGCGCCCGCGTCACCCGGCGGCACCGCGAGACAGGTCTCGCCGTCCGGCCCGGCCACCTCGGGGATCGCCCCGCCGGTGGTGGCCACCAGCGGGGTGCCGGTGGCCATCGCCTCGGCGGCGGGCAGCGAGAAGCCCTCGTACAGCGACGGCACGCAGGCCACCTCGGCCGAGCGGTACAGGTCGACCAGCTCGTCGTCGGTCAGGCCGTGGCGGAACTCGATGAACTGCTCCAGGCCGAACCGGCGCACGGCCTCGGCGACCGGCCCGTGCTCCTTCTGCGGCTTGCCGACCACGACCAGGTGCGCGTCCCGCTCGGTGCGAACCTTGGCCAGTGCCTCGACCAGGTGGACCAGACCCTTGAGCGGGACGTCGGCGCTGGAGGTGGTGACGATCCGACCGGGCACCCGGGCCACGCGGTCGGACGGCGACCAGAGCCGGGTGTCGGCACCGATCGGCACCACCGAGATCGCGCCCGGCGCGGTGCCCAGGTGCTCGGCGATCTCACGCTTCGAGGTGCCGGAGACGGTGATGATGTGGTCCAGCCGGGCGGCCACCCGGCGCTGCATCCGGGTGAAGGCGTACCAGCGGCGCAGCGAGAGGCGGCGGCCCAGGCTCGGGGCGGCGTCCAGTTCCAGCTGCCGGTCCACGGTGATCGGGTGGTGGATCGTGGTGACCAGCGGGAAGCCGTGCCGCGCGAGGCCGAGCAGGCCGTACCCGAGGGTCTGGTTGTCGTGCACCACGTCGTAGCGGCCCTTGTGCAGGGCGAGGTACCGGCGGGCGCGGAGCGAGAACGTCAGCGGCTCGGGGAAGCCGCCGGTGCGCATGGTGGCGACCTCCAGCACGTCCACCGGGCCCCGGTACTCGGCCAGCCCCGGGGTGCGGAACGGGTCGTCGGCGCGGTAGAGGTCCAGGCTGGGCAGCTCGACCAGGCGGACCGAGCCGGGGCCCTCGACCTCGTCCAGCACCGGGTACGGCTGGGAGCCGATGACGTCCACGTGGTGGCCCAGGCGGGCCAACTCGCGGGAGAGGTGCCGTACGTAGACGCCCTGGCCGCCGCAGAACGGGTCGCCGCGGTACGACAGCAGGGCAATCCGCAGCGGCTGCGCGGTCATCGACGGCTCCTGTCCTTGCTGAAGTCTGTGCTGCCGGTCGCTAAAGTAGATCAGGTTTCAGTGTGGTGTGGAGTTCGCCAGTGACCATGTGAACAATGAGAGACCTCGAAGATACCGGCCCGTAGCGACTCCTCAGGTGCCAGGGCTGGTGATTCACGCCACGCCGGGACCACCTGCCGGAGCACCGGCCGGACCAGCCGGAGCACCCCCGTCACTCTCGCGCCCCGGGAGCACCCTTGCCACCGCCCGCCACCTCCGTGCCCGCCGCCGCCCCAGGCTCCGCCGGGCAGCCCGCCGACCCTCCGCTGACCGCCCGCCAGGCCGAACGGCGGCGGCGGATCCTGCGGGCCGCCACCGGGCTGGCCGCCCGCGGCGGGTACGAGGCCGTGCAGATGCGGGAGGTCGCGGAGGGCGCGCAGGTCGCGCTCGGCACCCTGTACCGGTACTTCCCCTCCAAGGTCCATCTGCTGGTCGCGGTCATGCTGGAGCAGTTGCAGGGCCTCCAGGAGCAGGTCCGGCGGCACCCGCCGGCCGAACGGGACGAGGCTTCGAGGGTCGCCGAGACGCTCACCCGGGCGTTCCACGCGCTCCAGCGCGAGCCGCTGCTGGCCGAGGCGATGGTCCGTGCGCTCTCGTTCGCGGACCGCTCGGTCAGCGCCGAGGTGGACCAGGTGAGCATCGCCACCGGGCAGCTGATCCTGGACGCGCTCGGCCAGTCCGGGCCGCCGACCGACAACCAGCGTGCCGCCGTCCGGGTGATCGAGCACACCTGGCACTCGGCCCTGGTCTCCTGGCTCTCCGGGCGCGCCTCGATCGCCGAGGTCCGCGCCGACCTGCACACCGCCGCGCGGCTGCTCACCCTGCCCTGAGCGCGCACCCGGCCGGGACCGGAGGTGAAGTGGAACCTGTTCTCGGTTGCGCCCGCGTTCTCGGCGGCGTGCCGTGTCCCGGTGCCTCGGGTGCGGTGGCTGGGGTACCGGCGGCTCGGGCCTGGCGGCTCGGGTACCGGCGGCTCGGGTACCGGCGGCTCGCGGGTGCGGTGGCCGGGGTGCGGTGGCTCGGGTACCGGTGGCTCGGGCGTGGCGGCCGAAGTCACGGCGGCTAGAGTCGCGGCGGCTAAAGTCGACGGGCAGGACAACTCCATCCCGCTTCTCCTCCGGGGAAAGCCGGTGCGAATCCGGCACTGACCCGCAACCGTGAGCCCGGCGCTGGACGGCCGGGGCAGTCGGAATGCCCGGGGCGAGGCGAGCGGCCTGACCGGGCACACCCGTACCCGGCACCGTCGAGGTCTACGGAACGGCTCACCCGGGCCACCACACCGCTCATCGAAAGGCTCATCCCCACCATGCTCACCGCCGCCCGCCTGGGCGCCGCCGCCCTGTCCGCCGCCCTGCTGGCCGGCGCCGCCGCCGCACCGGCCCTCGCCGACAGTCCCTCGACCGGCGCCACCGCGCCCGTCCCCGAGGGCCTCTACGGCAAGGGCGACCCGACGTACGACGGCGTGTGGCGTCAGTCCCTCGCCCTCACCGCGCTGGCGGGCGCCAAGGTGACCCCGGCCGACTCCGCCGTCTCCTGGCTCACCGGCCAGCAGTGCGCGGACGGCGGCTGGCCGTCCTACCGCGCGGACGCCTCGGCCGCCTGCGACGCCAAGACCGAGGACAGCAACGCGACCGCCGTCGCCGTCCAGGCCCTGGTCGCGCTCGGCGGCCACCAGGACACCGTCGACAAGGGCGTCCAGTGGCTCAAGGCCAACCAGAACGCGGACGGGAGCTGGGCCTACAACCCCGGCAGCCCCGGTGACGCCAACTCCACCGGCCTGGCCGTGAACGCCCTGCTCGCCGCCAAGCTGGACCCGGCGGGCGTGGCCAAGTCGGGCCGCAGCGCCTTCGACGGGCTGGCGCTCTTCCAGCTCGGCTGCGCCGCCCCCGCCGACCAGCGCGGGGCCTTCGCCTACCAGCCGGACCCGGCCGGCGCGCTCGCCCCGAACGCCCTGGCCAGCGCCCAGGCCTCGCTCGCCGCGGCGGGCGGGAAGCTGCCGGTGACGAACACCAACCGGACGGATGCCGCGCCCAAGGCGCTGCCCTGCGCGAACGGCTCCACGGAGCCGCTCGTGCCGCGCGCCGACTCCGCCGAGGCAGCCGGCGCCTACCTGACCGCCCAGCTCGCGGCCGGCGGCCAGCACCTGACCCTGAACATGCCCGGCGCCACCCCCACCCCCGACTACACCGCCACCGCCTGGGCCGCGCTCGGCCTGATCCAGGGCGGCCACCCGCAGCAGGCCGCCGGCGCGGTGGACTGGCTGGCCAAGGAGGGCGGCACCTGGACCAAGGGCGGCACCGACGCCTCCGCCACCGCCACCCTGCTGCTGGTCGCCCAGGCCGCCCAGCGCGACCCCGCCACGTTCGGCGGCGACCTGGTCGCGCAGCTGACCGCGCTCGGCCCGGCGCCCAAGGCGACCGCCCCGGCCTCCGCCACCGCCTCCACGGCACCGGCCGAGAAGAAGAAGGACGACGGCCTCAGCCAGTGGTGGCCGATCGGCATCGGTCTGCTGATCGGCGTCGGCGGTGGCCTGGTTCTGAGCCTGCAGCGCAAGCGGGGCCAGGCGCAGGGCCAGAAGCGGGGCCAGAAGCGGTGACCGGTCCCGGCACCCCCCGGGGCGGGTCGGCGGGCGCCGGCGGGTCCGCGGACGCGGGCGTGCCGGTGCCCACCGGGCCGGGCGCGACCGACGTCGCCGCGCCTCGCCGCAGTGGGGCGGCGAGCGGTGGGGCGACTGGTAGGGCGGCGACCAGTGGGGCGGCGGGCGGCACCACCCGTCGTGCCCGCTCGGCCGGTCGTCTCTGTGCCGACCCCCAGCGGCGCCGGCGGGCGCTGGCCGCGGCCGCCCGGTTCGTCGCCGGACTGATCGCCGGGGTGTTGATCCTGCTGGTGCTCGGAGCGGCGCCCGCACAGGCCGCCGGGTACCGGTACTGGTCGTTCTGGAAGTGGTCCGACGGCGCCTGGGCCTACCAGCAGCAGGGCCCGGCCGTGTACGTGCCGCAGGACGGCGGCGTGGACGGCTGGCGCTTCGCCGTCAGCCCCGACGGCGGCCAGGACGCCGCGCGGCCCGGCCCCGCCGGGGACTTCGCCGCCATCTGCGGCGGTACCGCCGAACAGCCGGGGCGCAAACGCGTCGCCGTGGTCCTGGACTTCGGCACCGCCGCGGACTCGCCCGGCGAGACCCCGCCCGAGCCCCGCACCGCCTGCGCGGTCGTGCCGGGCAATGCCAACTCGGCCGAGGTGCTGGCAGCCGTCGCCCCACCCTTGCGGTACGACACCAACGGGCTGCTCTGCGCCATCGCCGGCTACCCGCGGGCGGGCTGCGGCGACCAGCTCGGCGCGGCCAACCGGCCGGCCACGACCGGGGCCGACGACGGCAACCACAGCAGCGGCCCCGACATCGGACTGATCGCGGGGGGCGCCCTGGTCGCCGTCCTGGCCGGCGGCGCGATCTGGCAGGCGCGCCGTCGCCGCTAAGTTCAGGCCGAATATGTAGACCGATCCACCTATGTAGACCGGTCTGCATATTCGGAGCCCGGTCCACAGTCCCACCCGCGGCCCATGCACGAACCCGCCGACAGCACCACTGATAGCCCCGGTCCGTCGAAGGGCCAAGCTCTCTATACCGACCGGTCTACATACGAACTGTCCCTCTATACCGACCGGTCTACTTATACCGACCGGTCTACAGACAACGCGCCACCCAGAGCAGGAACAGCAACAGGAACAGCCCCGAAGGAACACCGGGAGCAGGAAGTCGGCCCACCCGACTTCCCACTCCCCACCACCAGCTCCACACCTCTCGACCCGCGCCACCCCCAATCCGACCGGGCCCCCGCCCCACCCCCGCCCGGCCCCAACTCAGCCCGCCCGGCCCACCCTCGCCCGCCCCGACCTGGATCCCCCTCCCCGTGACCACACCCCGCGCCGCCAGCCCGCCCCGAACCCCGCGTTCCCGCCGCCCCCCGCTCGGCCCCCGCCAGCTGCACCCCGGGGCCTGGTGGCTGTGGGCACTCGGCCTCGGCGCGGCGGCGACCCGCACCACCAACCCGTTGCTGCTGCTCCTGCTCGCCGCCGTCGCCGGCTACGTCGTCGCCGCCCGCCGCGGGGACGCGCCCTGGTCACGCTCGTACGGCGCGTTCCTCCGCCTCGGCCTGCTGGTGCTCGGCATCCGCCTGGTCTTCGCGGTCCTGCTCGGTTCCCCGATCCCCGGCACCCACGTCCTCTTCACCCTGCCCGAAGTGCCGCTGCCCGCCTGGGCCCAGGGCGTACGGATCGGCGGCCGGGTCACCGTCGAGGGCGTGCTCGCCGCGTTCTACGACGGGCTGCGGCTGGCCACCCTGCTGGTCTGCGTCGGCGCCGCGAACGCCCTCGCCAGTCCGACCCGCCTGCTGCGCGCGCTGCCCGGCGCGCTCTACGAGGCGGGCGTGGCCGTGGTGGTGGCGATGACCTTCGCGCCCAACCTGGTCGCCGACGTGCAGCGGCTGCGCGCCGCCCGCCGTCTGCGCGGGCGCACCGACCGGGGCGTGGCCGCCGTGCTGAGCGTCGGGCTGCCCGTCCTGGAGGGCGCGTTGGAGCGTTCGGTGGCGCTCGCCGCCGCGATGGACACCCGCGGCTTCGGCCGCACCACCGATGTCCCGCCGCGCCTCGCCCGCACCACCGCGGCGCTCACCCTGGCCGGCCTGCTCGGGATCTGCCTCGCCGCGTACGGGCTGCTCACCGCGGGCGGCGCCGGCTGGGCGCTGCCCCTCCTGCTGCTCGGCCTGGCCGCGGCCTTCGCCGGCCTGCTGCTCGGCGGCCGACGCTCCCCCCGGACGCGCTACCGCCCCGACCCGTGGGCCCTGCCCGAGTGGCTGACCGCCGGATCGGGCGCCGCCGTGGCCGCGTTGACGATCTGGCTCTCCGCCCGCGATCCCGCCGCCTTCGCCCCGACCGTCGTCCCGCCGACCGCCCCCGCCCTGCCGCTGACCGCCGTCCTCGCCGTACTGGTCGGCCTGGTACCGGCGTTCGCCACCCCGCACCCGCCCCGGAGGGCCTCGTGATCACCTTCGAGCAGGTCTCCGTCCAGTACGCCGACACCGAGGCCCCGGCGCTCAGCGGCGTCGACCTGACCGTCCCCGAGGGAGAGCTCTGCCTGCTGGTGGGCCCGTCCGGCTCCGGCAAGTCCACCCTGCTCGGCACCGTCAGCGGCCTCGTCCCGCACTTCACCGGCGGTGTGCTGCACGGTCGGGTCACCGTCGGCGGGCGCGACACCCGGGAGCACCGCCCGCGCGAGCTCGCCGACCTGGTCGGCACCGTGGGGCAGGACCCGCTCGCCCACTTCGTCACCGACACGGTCGAGGACGAACTCGCCTACGGCATGGAGTCGCTGGGCCTGGCGCCGGACGTGATGCGGCGCCGGGTCGAGGAGACCCTCGACCTGCTCGGCCTCGCCGACCTGCGGGACCGCGCGCTCGGCTCGCTCTCCGGCGGCCAGCAACAGCGCGTCGCCATCGGCTCCGTGCTCACCGTCCACCCGCGCGTGCTCGTCCTGGACGAGCCCACCTCGGCACTCGACCCGGGCGCCGCCGAGGAGGTGCTGGCCGTCCTGCAACGCCTGGTCCACGACCTGGGCACCACCGTACTGATGGCGGAGCACCGGCTGGAGCGGGTCGTCCAGTACGCCGACCAGGTCCTGCTGCTGACGCCCGGCGCGCCGCCGGTCCTGGGCGAGCCGGCCGAGGTGATGGCGCACTCGCCGGTCCATCCGCCCGTGGTCGGACTCGGGCGGCTCGCCGACTGGCGGCCGCTGCCGCTCTCCGTGCGCGACGCCCGCCGCAAGGCCGCCCCGCTGCGCGCCCGACTGGACGGCCTGCGTCCCCCCGCCACCCCGAGCACCACCGGCGCCCCGATCGCCACCACCGAACGCCTCGCCGTGAAGCGCGGGCCCGTCCCGGCCCTGCGCGGCGTGGACCTCGCCCTGCACCCCGGCGAGATCACGGCGCTGATGGGCCGCAACGGCGCCGGCAAGTCCACCCTGCTCGGCGCCATGGTCGGCCTGCACGCGCCCGCCGCCGGCAGCGTCCGGGTCGGCGGGCGGACCCCGCACCGCACCCGGCCCGCCGAGCTGATCCGCCAGGTCGGCCTCGTCCCGCAGGACCCGCGCGACCTGCTGTACGGGGAGAGCGTCACCGCCGAGTGCGCCGCCGCCGACGGCGACGCGGGCGCCGAACCCGGCACCTGCCGCGCCCTGGTGGAGCGGCTCCTGCCCGGCATCGCCGGGGCCACCCACCCCCGCGACCTCTCCGAGGGCCAGCGGCTCACCCTGGCACTGGCCGTGGTGCTCAGCGCCCGGCCGCCGCTGGTGCTGCTCGACGAACCCACCCGCGGCCTGGACTACGCCGCCAAGGCCCGCCTGGTGGAGATCCTGCGCGCGCTCGCCGCCGAGGGGCACGCCGTCCTGCTCGCCACCCACGACGTCGAGCTCGCCGCCGAACTCGCCCACCGCACGGTGATCCTGGCCGACGGCCAGGTCGTCGCGGACGGCCCGACCCCGGAGGTGGTGGTCTCCTCCCCCACCTTCGCCCCGCAGGTCTCCAAGATCCTCGCGCCCGGGCCCTGGCTCACCGTCCACCAGGTCGAACGGGCTCTCGACGGGAGCGCCGGATGAACCGCGCCCCGCGACAGAGAAGCGGCCCCTTCTCCCTGGGCCGCCCGGGATCCCCCAGCCGGCCGGGGCCCCTCGGCCGCCCGGTGTCCCTCGGCCGCCGCTCGATCGCGACCCTGCTGCTCACCTCGTGCGTCGGCGTGGCCGCGTTCGGCTGGCCACTGCTGGCCTCGACCAGGTCCGCCCTGGTCGGCCACTCCACCGACGCCCCCTGGCTGTTCGCCCTGCTCCTCCCCCTCCTGCTCGCCGTGGTGATCGCCCAGATCTCCGAGGGCCGGACGGCCGGTGGCGGCGCACCCGGTCTTGACGCCAAGGCGGTCGCCCTGCTCGGCGTGCTGGCCGCCGCGGGCGCGGCGCTGCGCCCGCTCGGCGCGGGCACGGCCGGGTTGGAGCCGATGTTCTTCCTGATGGTGCTCGCCGGGCGGGTCCTCGGCCCGGGCTTCGGCTTCGTCCTCGGCTCGCTCTCGATGTTCGCCTCCGCGCTGCTGACCGGCGGGGTCGGCCCCTGGCTGCCGTTCCAGATGCTCGCCATGGGCTGGGTCTGCCTGGGCGCGGGCCTGCTCCCGGGCGCGGCCACCCTGCGCGGACGCCGCGAACTCGTGCTGCTCGCCGGCTACGGCGCCGTCGCCTCACTGCTCTACGGCACGATCATGAACCTCCAGGGCTGGCCCTACATCGCCGGCCTCTCCGGCTCGATCTCCTTCGTCCCTGGGGACGAGGTGAGCGCCAACCTGGTCCGCTTCGCCGCCTACTGCCTCACCACCTCCCTCGGTTGGGACCTCCCCCGGGCGGCCCTCACCGTCGTCCTCTGCCTGACGCTGGGCGCCACCGTCCTGCGCGCCCTGCGCCGCGCCACCCGCCGCGCGGCCTTCGCCGCCCCGGTGGAGTTCAACCCGCCGAAGAGCTGACCCGGCGTGCCCCCGGGACGGCTCCGGGGGCGCCGGGCATGGACCATGCGGCGGCGGACCCTGCGGTGAACTCCCCCCTTCCGGGTGAACCGCGCGGCGCCGGGCGTGACCTCCGCCCTCCGCCCTCCGTCCGTACACAAAGATCTCGACCGCACACCCACCGCGCCTTCCAGGAAGTGGAGTCGAGTTCGTGAGTTCCCTCAAGCGAGGCCTTGCCCGTACGGCCACCGTGGCCGTCACAGCCCTGACGCTCGCCGGCGCGTTCGTCTCACCGGCCGCCGCCGTGACCTTCGTCGGACGGGACGCACCGACCACCGTGACGATCGCTCCCGGCGGAACGGCGGCGGTGCCGTGGACGTACCAGAACACCGGCGGCCCCGGCCTCCTTCCCCCCTCCGGCATGACAGCCGTGTTCACCGCGCCGGGCAACACCACCTTCGCCCCGCAGAGCACCGTCCCCACCGAGTACAGCGGCAACGGCTCGGCCTGGACCGGCAACAACGTGGGCCTGCGGAACTGCGCACTCGGCAACGCCAACCGGACGCTCACCTGCGAGGGTTACGGACTCAACGGCGGCAGGAGCAGCTGGCCGTCCAACGGCTACTTCCGCTTCTCCCCACAGGTCACCGTGGACGCCGGCGCACCCGCCGACACCACGCTCCCGCGCGGCAACGGCAGCTTCCGGTACCGCGACCCGAACAACGGGACGGAGTACACGATCGCCGACGGCACCCTGAACGTCGCCACCCCGCCCCGGGTGCCGACCGGGATGTGCCTGGACATCGGCAACACCCGCTTCAACGCCGACAACGCCAGGATCTGGCGGTGCCTCGACCACACCAACCAGCGCTTCGTCCTCGACGAAGGCCGGGTCAAGGTCGCCGACACCGTCGGCAGCAGCCCGGAGATGTGCCTGGACGCCGACAACACCGGCTTCGACGGCGACAACGTGCGCATCTGGGCGTGCGAGGACACGCCCGAGGGCACCGCCAACCAGACCTGGCAGCTGCGCCGAGGGGCGTTCGTCCTGGAGTCGACACTCGGCACGGCCCACGAGATGTGCCTGGACATCGGCAACACCCGCAACAGCGGCGACAACGCCTTCATCTACCGCTGCGGGGCGGGCAACCCCAACCAGCAGTTCCTCGTCGAGGACGGCTACATCAAGGTCCGAGACACCCTGTGACATGACTGGGCTCGACCCCCGCCCGCCTTTCGCCGGCCCGCGAAGGGCGGGCGGGGTCAGCCGACCGACTCGACTCGGGGTTATCCGATGAGGTACTCCGGGCTGTCCAGCCACGGACGGTGCTCCCCGACGGCGGTCACGGTCATGCCGAACCGCGTGAGCTCCGGCCTGCCCTCGCGGACCCACCAGGTGTGAGCAGCAGTCACCTCGTCCCACAGGGAACGTGGGCCGGATTGCGACACCGCGTGCCCGCCCTCCCAATCGGCAAGGCGGCAATGGGCGTACGACACCCCGTCCCAGACCTCGAAGCGGCCCGTGCCGAACCGGTCGTAGCCGGCCCACACCTCCTGTCGGAACAGGTCCGGCACCCGCAGGCCGACGGCGAAGGCGGCGTGCGACTGCTCGGCCACCTCGACGGAGTCGATGCCGGAGGCGCCGTACCGCACGTCCTCGATGTCGAACTCGCCGCTCTCGGGTCGCTGGTCGCGCACCCACATGAACGACACGTCCTCGACGAACGGGCCGCTGGCCGACCGGCCGTCCTCGGCTTCCCGTCGTCGCCCGATCCTCCGCCGTGCTTCCCCATGCGTGTTCCCTCCTACGGATTCAGTCCTGACATGACCCCGAGTGAAGGTCACGCCTCTCGGGTGCAAGCGGTCAGTTGCCCGGCAGACAGAGCAGCAGCATCGCGGTGACGACCACGAGCCCCGCCAGGGACACTGCGAAGGCGGACGTGAGTCGCCGCAGATCCCGGATCCCCTGACGACGCCGCTCGACAACGTCCCGGGAGCCGTCCATGCCGTCGTCCGTCACGGATGGGCCTGTCCGTGGTGACGACGCATCCGTACGCGGACATCCACGGCTGCCGAACGGTCGAAGGTGTCCTCGGCCGTGCGGGCCAGCGTCGTGAGCCGCGCGCACTCGGCGCACCCCGTGACCGGATCCGGCACGGGCAAGGCATCGTGGAACAGGTGGCTCGCCCGGTGGTGTGCGATAGCCATCAGTTCGGCTCCCCCTCGGGCTCCATCACCCATGGCGTCACCACGACGTGTCCGTAGCTCCGGTGGCCCTGATGCTCGCGCAGGTGTGCGGCGGGCCAGCGCTGCGCCGTATCGAAGTCCGCAACCAGGAGCCCCTCCGCTCCGCACGGTCGACCGCCCTCGTACTCCCCGGCACACCGGTAGCGGTGCAGCGCCGGCGGCCGGTCGCACGCGAGGTCGATCCGGAGGGTCCAATTCAGGAACTTGAACAGCCCTCTGGCAGGTCGGACCGGAGGCGGTTCACTGCTGGCCCGCTGCACGTCCAGACCGAGCCTGACAGCCCGCGCCAGCCCGTGACGGGGAGTTTGGAGGAGGCGGTCCCACGGATCCACGGGCTCCAACTTGTCGGCCGCACTCACTCCGTCGCCGCCTCCAGCGCTCTCCGCGACTCGCAGGCACCGCACGCGCAATGCGCAAGGATCGCGGCCTTGCTCAGCACCTCGGCGGCGCTCGGGGTCTTTGCGTTCGCTTTGGCGGCCAGGTAGTCGCTCAGGGAGCTCCCTGCGGGCGGCGGCTTCTCGAAGCCGGCCATTGAGCGAGCAATGGGTCCCCCGGGGCCGATGTGCGCGGGCAATGACGCCACGGGTCACCCCCTCCCGGTCCGAGTGGTCCTGGATGGGCAGGACAAATCCTCCTCCGCCGAACTGTGGCTACGTAACGTCACCGCGGCGTCACTCCGGCCAGTTGCAAGGCGTCATTTCGGTGTCATATGGCCGCGTCACGTCCTACATTTGGAGACATGACGACACCGAACGAGGCATTCCGCGCCGTGCGCAGCGGCCTGCGCCTCAGTCAGGACGAGTTCGCCCGTCGTCTGCGGGATGCGGGCGATGCCCTGGGTGAGCCCAATGACGCGAACAAGCGGCTCGTGCGGCGCTGGAGTCGGGGGAGGTCCGCACACCGCGCCCCGTGTACCTTCGGGCATTGGAAGTCGTGACTCAAGTCCCCTCGGACCGCCTGGGGTTCCAGTCCATCCTGCCGCCTCATGTCGCGAGCGACGGAACCGGAGGGCACGACATGACCGCTCGCCGCTCAATCCCATCCACGCAGCCTGTTCCCGCCGCATCAGGCGACGACTACAGCGGCGTGTGGGTGAGTCACTACGAGTTCTTCAGCAGCAGCCGTGAGAACACGTACTCCGGGCTGCACCACGTCGTACTGACGCACCACGGCAACCGCATTGTCGCGGAGTCGCTCCCGGGGGCCTCGTCCAACCCCGGCTCTCCGCTGACGCTCGACCTCACCGTGGACCGCAACGTCGTCACGGGCACGTGGACCGAACAGACGGCGGAGGACGGCTACTACCAGGGGGCCCGCTACCACGGCGCGATTCAACTTCTCGTGGACCCCACCGGCCGGCGCATGTCGGGAAAGTGGGTGGGATTCGGGAAGGAGTTCGATGTCAACACGGGCCCCTGGGAGCTGAGGCTGCTGGACCGGTCGACAGCTGACGAAGTGCTGCGCAGGTACAGCGCAGTGCCGCCTGCACCGGAGGCTGAGCGTCAGCCCTGAGTCTGTCGCCAGGCCTTCAGCGCTGCGATTCCTCGGACACCGCTTCGACGCTTTCACCCTCCGCCGTCCGGCACATCCGACACACCCCGGGCCGCGTCTTGCCCGGGGCCCGACAGACGTCACAGTCGTACGTGACGCGCGGAGTCGGTGCAGGAGCCGCTGCTTCGGCCGGCCGCTGGGCGGGCGGAAACGGCGGCACGTTCGACAGTCGGCCCGCGAGGATCGCGCCCACGCTTCGGGTGATCTTCTCCGGGAGCGGGGCAGCGAGGACGCCCGTCAGCGCCTCCCACGTCCAGCCGCCCGTGAGCAGGCCCTCCACGCGGGCGGCCTGGTCCGTCAACGGCTTGCCGGCGAGCGCCATTCGCGGGTCACGGCGGCCCAGTTCGAGCAGGAGCGCCATACCTTCGGTCATGCGCACCGGGCCCGACGCCCGAGCCTGCTCAGCCGTAGCCCCGGGCGGATGGACGGAAGGTCCTTCAACTTCCTTCCCCATCACACTCCTTACCCTCAAGGAGGGGCTTCCCGCCTTCCCGGCGCCTGCCGCGCCGACTCCAGGGCGACCGGCGGCCGGGGATACGGGAAGCGGCGGCAGCGTGTGAGCCGCCTTCGCCGTCAACGGGACTTCATGGACCGAAACCGTCGTCCGGACCTGGCCGGTGACCGGGTCGCGGCTGGTCCGGCGGACGTAGTGACCCGCTTCCTCCAGCTCGCGGAGCGCGCGAGCCACGGTCGTGCGCCCCTCAACGCTCTTCGCCGCCAAGGTCCGTACGTCTTCCCGCGCACCGTCGGGCAGACTCAGCAGGTAGCTCAGCAAGCCTCGGGCGGCCCACGACAGCTTGTGCTTCCGGATGACGTGGCCGTTGTCCAGGATCGTGTACCCGGGGCCATGCTTGGGGATACGATGAATCTGCATTCGGAGTTCTTCTCTCCCAGTGCCAAACCCCGGGGTGTTCCAGCACCGCCGGGGATTATCTCGTTTCGAGACATCCGCCAACAGGGCTGTCACGCCGCCCAGTTGATCGCAGGATCACCGTAGGTGCGGCCGATGGGCAGACAAGCCCGAATCCCACCAGGATCACCCGAACAGGGGGCGCGCGAGCGCACAGGCGCGCGCAGCACAAAGCGGCGCGCCCCGGACGGATCCGGGGCGCGCCGCGCCGAAATGAGCAGCCCTCAGGCCTTCGGGCCCGTCGACTGCACGACCTCGAAGGACCACAGGGTCGAGCCGGACGCCGCCGGGCGCTTGGGCGCCTCGCCCTCGGCGGCCGGCGGTCCCTGACGGTGGGCTGCCTGCATCGGGCCCTCCATCCAGGCCTTGAACGCGTCCTCGTTGGCCCACCGCGTGTAGACGAGGTACTGGTCGGTCCCCTCGACCGGGCGCAGCAGCTCGAACCACTCGAAGCCGTCCGAGTTCTCCACGGACCCGGCCCGCGAGGCGAACCGCTTCTCCAGCTCCGCCCGCTGCTCGGCCGGAACCGTCAGCACATTGATCTTCACGACGGCCACGCCGCACCTCCTCGTCCGCCGGGGCCCGCCGAGGGCCCCGGCCCTGTTCGTTGCGAGCAGTCTGCTACACCTGACACCCCGCATCCGCCCGAGGTCAGGCGATCCACGGCGGAACGACGCGGTCGGCGTCCCTCGGCGCCAGTCCGCAGGCGCCCTCCGGGGTGACGGCGTCCGGGTTGTAGGCCACCGACGGGGTGGGCGAGGCCACCACGGCGGTGAATCCGGAGTCGGTGCGCACCTGGCGGGCCGCGTCCGCCGGCAGGACGAGGGTGTCGCCCGCCCCCACGGTGAGCACCTCGCCGGCGAGGTCGACGGTGGCGTCACCGGTCAGGAAGGTCCAGATCTGCTCGGTGCTCATGGCGTGCAGCGGGCCCTCGCGCCCCGGCACCATGTCGACGTGCCACATCGCGAGTCCGGTGCCGCCCTGGGTGGGCGAGGCGAGGGTGGTCATGGCGGCGTTGGGCGTCTCGGTGCGGCGGGCTTCGGTACTGCGGACGACTGACATGTGTGGCGGCCCCCTAGAATGGTCAATGACGTTGTCTATATGGTCAATGAGGTTGTCTATCATGTCAAGCGACTCCCCTCCGAGCGGCTCTCCGAGCGACTCCGCTCCCCCCGGCTACGAGCTGCCCCTGCGCCTGCTGCTCGCCTTCCGGCTGATCATCGACGAGCTGCACGAGCGGATCGCCCGCGAGGGCCACCCCGACCTGCGACCGATGCACGGCTTCGTCTTCCAGGCGATCGGCCCGGACGGCACCACCGCCGTCGAGCTCGGCCGCCGCCTCGGCGTCTCCAAGCAGGCCGCGGGCAAGACCGTCGAACAGCTCGAACAGCTCGGCTACGTCGAACGCGGCAGCGACCCCGCAGACGCCCGCCGCAAGGTGGTCCGGCTCACCGCGCGCGGCGTCGACTGCCTGGTCCGGTCCGCCCGGATCTTCGACGAGCTGCGCGCCCAGTGGTCCGACACCCTCGGCGAGGAGCGACTGCGCGCCCTGGAGGCGGACCTGCGCGCGCTGGCCCCCGGCGACCCGTTCCGGCTCGACACCCCGCGTTGGTTCGGCACCCCCTGAGGGAGCGCGGGCACCAACGGGCGCACCGGCGAGGAGGGCTAGACCGGCCGCCGTTCCCCGTACTGCTCGTGCCCCGGTCCGGTCCGGTCCGGCCGGTCGCGCTCGTCCGCGCAGAGGGCGGCGGAGAGCTTGGTCAGCAGCTCGGCGAGGTCGGCGTACTGCTTCTCGTCCCAGTCGCCGAGCAGTTCGGAGAGCTGCTCGCGACGGGCGGCCACCAGCCGCAGCGCCGCGGCCTCCCCCGGTTCGGTGAGGCGCAGCGGGAGGCCGGCGGTCCGCGAGGCCAGACCCCGGCTCTCCACCTCCCGGGCGGCTTCCTCGATGACGGCGACCGGCACCACCCGGCGCTCGGCCAGGTCGGCGGGATCGGCCGAGCCGTGGTGGTGCATCTGCAGCAGCAGCCAGCTGGACGCCGGCTTGAGGTCGAGCCCGGCCGCCGCGGTGATCCTCCGGAACAGGTCGCGCCGGGCCTCCCGGGTGGTCAGCACCGACAGGGCGCGGGCGATCTCGTCCAGCGAGGACCGCTCCACCGGGTTGAGGCCGATCGACTCGCTCAGGTCGGGTGCGGTCACCGTCGAGCGCAGCTTCTGCTCGCGCAGGAAGAGCGACAGCACGAAGGCGACCACGACCACCGGCACCGCGTACAGGAAGACCCGGGTGATCGACTCGGAGTACGCGTGGTGGATCGCGTCCTGCGTGGCGGCCGGCAGCCCGGCGATCATGCGCGGGTCGGAGCTGATCGTCCCCGGGTCGAAGCCGGGTGGCAGCGGCACCCCGGACGCCAGGGCGTCGGACAGCCGGCTGTTGAGCCCGGAGGCGAAGACGGTGCCGAAGATGGAGACGCCGAACGACGCCCCGATGGACCGGAAGAAGGTGGCGCCGGCGGTGGCCACCCCCAGGTCCTGGTAGCCGACGGAGTTCTGCACGATCAGCACCAGCACCTGCATCACCAGGCCCAGGCCGAGGCCGAAGACGAGGAAGTAGCAGCTCATCTCGAAGGTGCTGGTGTGCTCGTCCAGTGTGGAGAGCAGCAGCAGGCCCACCGTGGTGACGGCCGTCCCGGCGATCGGGAAGATGCGGTAGTGACCGGTGCGGGCGACGATCTGGCCGGAGCCGATCGAGGTGAGCAGCATCCCGAGGACCATCGGCAGCATGTGGATGCCGGACATGGTCGGCGAGACCTCCATGACCACCTGGAGGAACGTCGGCAGGTAGGTGAGCGCGCCGAACATCGCGAAGCCGACCACGAAGGAGATGACGGCGACCAGGCTGAACGTCCGGGAGCGGAACAGCCGCAGTGGCAGGACCGGTTCGACCGCGGTCCGTTCGACCTGCACGAAGGCGACCAGCAGGACGAGGCCCAGCACGCCCAGTCCGACGATCTGCCAGGAGCTCCAGCCCCAGGTCGTCCCGCCGAGCGAGGTCATCAGCACCAGGCAGGTGGCCACCGAGGCGATCAGCACGGTGCCCAGGTAGTCGATCCGGTGCCGGCGCTTCACCTCCGACCCGTGCAGCACGGCGGCGATCACCACCAGGGCGACCACGCCGATCGGCAGGTTGATGTAGAAGACCCAGCGCCAGCTGAGGTTGTCCACGAAGAGGCCGCCGAGCAGCGGTCCGAGCACGCTGGTGACGCCGAAGACCGCGCCGAACAGGCCCTGGTACTTGCCGCGGTCCCGGGGTGAGACCAGGTCACCGACGATGGCCTGGGAGAGCACCATCAACCCGCCGCCGCCGAGGCCCTGGAGGGCCCGGAAGGCGATCAGCTCGCCCATGTTCTGGGCGATGCCGCAGAGCACCGAACCCACCAGGAAGATCACGATCGAGGCCTGGAAGAAGCGCTTCCGGCCGTACATGTCGCCGAGTTTGCCCCAGAGCGGGGTGGCGGCCGTGGAGGCCAGCAGGTAGGCGGTGACCACCCAGGAGAGGTGCTCCAGGCCGCCGAGGTCGCTGACGATGGTGGGCAGGGCGGTGGAGACGATGGTCTGGTCGAGCGCGGCCAGCAGCATCGCCAGCAGCAGGGCGCCGATCGGCACCCAGAGGTTGGGGACGGTGACCTCCGGCGGGCCGGGCTCGCTCGCCGGGCTGCGGTCGGACGCGGCGATCGGATCCGTCATCGGGTCTCCGTAGGGGTCGCGGGCCCCGGTCGGCGGGGTCCGTGCGGATGATCACTCCCAGCTCACCATGCTGTCAGAAATGCCCTGGTTTGCGCCGTTCAGTTGAGCCGAACGTAAGAACGGCGGCCATTCGGGGGACGCCACCGTCCCGCCGACCGTTCATCGGGTCACAACCGTCACCAACCGTCACAACACCCCCGCGGGTGCCCGGACCCCCCTGTCCACCCCTGGGACCGTCCTGCATAATCAGGCGCGTTCGCCCCCGGGAACACACGTCCGAGGGCGGGCGGGAAACGATCCGAGACCGAGGAGGACCGGCCGATGCCGGACCAGCACTGCCCGACGTGCGGCACCGCACGCTCCGCCGGGTGCAGGTGCCTCCCGGATCCGAGCCTGACCGAGACCGCCGTCCTCCCGCACCTCGAAGGCCCGCCGCTGGTCCGCCCGTACGTGCCGCAGGCCGTCGGCCGGATCGTGGACATGCCGCCGGTGGACGTTCCCGCGGACCCGTTCGCCACCACCGTGCTGCCGCCCGCCCAGGGCCCCGGGATACCGCCGGCCGGGCCGGACGCGGACGCCTACGCGACCACCGTGCTGCCCCCGGTGATGTCGGTCCCCCCGCCGGGCCCCCGCCCGACGGTGGAACAAGCCCCGGCCGAGGACGCGGAGATCGGCTACTTCCCGTTCGACGGGGCGGCGCCCGGCGCCGCCGGTGGCCGGGCCGCCCGCCGCGCGGCCGAGCAGGCCGAGGGGGGCGGGCCGGCCCGGCGCAAGGGCCTGCTGGTGGCGGGCGGCGCCGCGCTGCTGGTGCTCACCGTCGGCCTGGCGTACGCGGTGACGCCCTCCGCCGAGCCGAACGACCGGGCGCAGCCCGCGCCCTCCACGACCCTGGCCCCCGCGCCGGTCGACCCGACCGGCCCGGCGGAGCCGAGCCCGAGCGCGCCGCCGTCCACCAGCGCGGCGCCGAGCCCGTCCCCGAGCAGGACGGCCAGGTCGAGCCCGAGCAAGGCGGCGACCCCGAGCGCCACCGCGGCGACGACCGCCCCGGTCGCACCCGCTCCCCCGGCGCCGGCCACCACGCCGCCCGCGCCGACGCCGACGCCGGTCACCCCGACGCCGACGGCGACCACACCGACGCCGACCCCGACCGTGCGGGTGCTGGAGCGCGGGATGACGGGGCCCGACGTCAAGGACATGCAGCTGCGGCTCGCCGCCACCTCGTGCGGCTTCGTCGACAAGTCGATCGCCACCAGCACCTTCGACTGGTGGACCCAGACCGTGCTCGGCGACTACCAGCGCACCTTCAAGATCAAGGGCGAGACCGGGTCGAACGGCGCCTTCTACGGCCCCAAGACCCGGGCCGCCCTGGAGAGCGACCCGGGGACCTGCTGACGGCCCACCACCTGCCGACCGCACGCCGGCCGGCGATCGTGCACCACCGTGCACCACCCGGCCGGCCGCTCGTCAGCCGATGACCGGACGTCAGCCGGTGACCGCCTGGAAGATGCTGAACCCGGCCATCAGCACCATGATGCCGGCCGCCACCCGGATGATCATCTTCATCGGGACGTGCTTCAGCAGCTTCTGCCCGCCGAGGATCGCGATCCCGGCGACGGCGCACAGGGCCAGCCAGGCGCCGATGCCGACGGCGAGCGGGTCGGCGTACTTGGCGGCCAGGTTGGCGGTCATGATCTGGGTGAGGTCGCCGAACTCGGCGATCGCGACGACCACGAAGCTGGCCCCGGCGACCTTCCAGAAGCTGTTCGCGGAGGGCTCCTTGGCGGCGTGGCCGTCCTCGTCGTCGCCGCCGCCGTGGAAGAGCAGCATCGCGGCCCCGGCCAGGAACAGCACGCCGGTGACGCCCTCCACCCAGCGGTGCGGGAGCAGCGAGAGCAGGTGCCCGGCGACCAGGGCGATGCCGACCTGGAGGGCGAAGGCGGCGGCGATGCCCGCGAAGACATAGCTCGCCCGGTACTTGGCGCCGAGCATCAGGCTGGCCAGGGCGGTCTTGTCCGGCAGTTCGGACAGGAAGACGATGCCGAAGGTGATCGCGGCTACGGTCAGGCTCATCGGGGGTTCGGTATCCCTCGGGTCGGGCTGCCGGGCCTCGGCAGCTCCGCGAGGGGACGCTCCGGCCCGACAGCGCTGGTCAGAACATCACAGCACTGCGGCCGAAGGTCTCGCCGGCACCCTGCTACGGATGCCCCGGGCGCCGGGCCCCTGGGGGCCAGTATGTCGACGGTCCGGTGGAGGGCTACTCCCCTTCAACGCGCCAAGCCTACCCGATGGCTCCGGGCGCCGCGGTGCCCACCAGCCCCCGGGCGACCAGTTCCAGCACCACCACGACCGCCACCGACTCCACCGCCAGCAGCCCGATCAGCACGAACAGCTGCACCGCGCCCGCCTGCACCGGGGAGGCGCCGCCGAGCAGCATGCCGACGAACGCGCCGGGCAGTGTGACCAGGCCCACCGTCCGGGTCTGGTCGAGCGCCGGGACGAGCGAGGTCGCGGCGGCGGTCCGGCAGACCTCCAGCCGGGCGTCGCGCTCCTCGAAGCCCAGCGCGAGCGCCGCCTCCACCTCGCCGTGCCGCTGGCGCAGCTCGTCCAGGGCGCGCCGGCCGGCCAGCGAGGTGGCGGTGAGCGCGCCGCCGATCAGGATGCCCGCCACCGGGATGATCGAGAGGCCCTTCGGCGGCAGCAGCCCGACGGCCAGCAGCAGCGCGAGCACCGGCAGCACTGCGGCGCCGATCGGCACGGCCGCCCGGATCCACTGCGGTCCGGCGGTCATCCGCCGGCCGGCCGTCCGCACCGCGACGGTGAACATCAGCAGGACGAACAGCGCCGACCACCAGAGCGAGCCGACCACCCAGGTGATCACCAGCGCGACGGCGGCCAGCTGCACCACCGCGCGCAGCCCGGCCCGCAGCACCGCGTGCCCCTGCCCGAGCAGGCCCCAGCCGGCCACCGCCACGGCGGCGGCCAGCAGGACGGCGGTGACCACTCCCAGGGTGGGGGTGACCGGCAGCAGCTGGTTCTGCGCGGCCGCCGAGAGCGCCACGCCTCAGATCCAGCTGGTGAACCACATCCGGTCCTGCCAGGACGTCATGGGGATCACCTCCGCCGTGTAGAGCGGATAGAAGAAGGCGAAACAGGCCACGATCGCCAGCACGATCAGCCCGGCCCCGGCCGCGCCGATCCGGCGCCGTTCGGGTGAGCAGCCCTGCGGCCCGAGCATCGCGCCGAGCATCTGCGCGACGGCCAGGCAGAGGAAGGGGACCAGCACCACCATGTAGAAGGAGAAGACCGTCCGCTCCTGGTACTGGAACCAGGGCAGGTAGACGCCGGCGACGCCGCACAGCACCGCGCCCGAGCGCCAGTCCCGGCGGAAGAACCAGCGCCAGAGCAGGTAGACCAGGGCGAAGCAGGCCGTCCACCAGAGCAGCGGGGTGCCGAGGCCGAGGATCTGCGCGGCGCAGCCGCCGGAGGCCGTGCAGCCCTGCTGCCCGTTCGGCACCTGCTCCCAGTACATGGAGACCGGGCGGCCCTGGACGAGCCAGCTGAACGGGTTCGACTGGTAGGTGTGCGGGGTGCTCAGACCGGTATTGAAGTCGTACATCTGCGCGTGGTAGTGCCAGAGGCTGCGCAGCGGGGCCGGTACCCAGCTCATCGGGACCTGCGGCAGCGGGACACCGAGGAAGCTGTCGGCGGAGAGCCCGGCCCGGCCGTCGGCCCAGTGCCGGTCGTACCCGCCGCCGCTGCGGCCGCCGGCGGCGAGCCAGCCGGCCCAGGAGCCGACGTACACCACCAGGGCCGAGCCGACCATGGCGAGCAGGGCGGGCAGCGCGTCCCGGCGCAGCATCGAGCGCCAGGGGCGGCGGGCGCCGGCCCAGCGGCGTCCGGACTGGTCCCAGAGCACGGTGAGCAGGCCGAAGGCGGCGAGCACCGGGGCGCCGTTCCACTTGACCGCGCAGGCGGCGCCGAGGGCGACACCGGCGGCGATCCGCCAGGGGCGCGGGCCGAGGCGGATCCGGTCGCCGTCCGGCTCCCCTCCGTCGCGGGCGGCCGCCAGCCGGGCGCGGGCGTGGTCGCGGTCGATCAGCAGGCTGCCGAAGGCGGCGAGGACGAAGAACATCTGGACGCCGTCCAGCAGGCCGACCCGGCTCATCACCAGTTGGAGGCCGTCGACGGACATCAGCAGGGCGGCGGTGCAGCCGATCAGGGTGGAGCCGAAGAGCCGGCGGCCGATCCGGGCCAGCATCAGCACGGTGACGGTGCCGAGCAGGGCGGTCATGAACCGCCAGCCGAAGGGGTGCAGGCCGAAGCCCCACTCACCGAGCGAGATGACCCACTTGCCGAGCGGCGGGTGGGCGATGAACTCGGGCGAGGCGGTGAGCGGGATGTGCTGCGGCACGCCCAGGATGTCGGCGTTGGCGCTGTCCGGCCAGGTGCCCTCGTAGCCCTGTTCGAGCAGCGACCAGGCGTCCTTGGGGTAGTACGTCTCGTCGAAGACGAAGGCGTTGGGGTGGCCGAGGTTCCAGAACCTGAGCAGTCCGGCGAAGAGCGCCACGCCGATCGGCCCGAGCCAGCCGGCCCGTTCGGCCACCCACCGCGGCAGCCCCCGACGGGCCGGTGCGGGGGCTGCGGGGGCCGCTGGTGCGGGTGGGTGCATGAGCGCCGCTTGCGTCATTTCCTCGCCGATTCGCCTGTCTCGCCTGTGCCGGCCGGGGCCGCGCGGTCAACAGCCACTGACACTATGTGCCGGTGGTCGCGAATCCAAGCGCGACGGGCGCCGTCCAGGTGACCCGGACGGCGCAGTCGCCGCATGTCAGGGCGGGCGTCACGCGGCGGTCTGGAGCTCCCGGACCGGGATGGTCGTGCGGACGACCGCCGGGGCGGCGTTGTCCTGGGCCGCCGTGAGGTGGGGCCGCAGCCGCAGCGCGAGGACCACGATCAGCACGGTGGAGCCGGCCATCGCCGCCAGGTAGAGCGGCCAGGTGCCGGAGCCGACCAGCAGCACGCCGACGGCCGGGCCGACCGCGATCGCGACCTGCTTCACCAGGGCGTACCCGGAGTTGTAGGTGCCGAGCAGCCGGGCCGGGGCGAGATCGGCGACGATCGGCCCCAGGGTGGGGGCGAGCAGCGACTCGCCGACCCCGAACAGGGCGTAGATCGAGACGATCGCGACCGTGGCGGCCATGGTCTCGGTCCGGATCAGACCGGCCACCAGGGCCATCGCCCAGGCACCCAGCCAGACCACGCCGGCCGCGGCCATCGCGGTGGTGCGCCGGCGGCGGGCGGTGATCCGCACCATGAACATCTGCAGCACCACGATGGTCAGCGCGTTGGCGCCGATGGCGATGCCCAGGGTGGAGGGCGCGGTGCCGACGGTGTCGGTGGCGAAGGCCGCGACGCCGGACTCGAACTGGCCGTAGCAGGTGAAGAAGATCAGCCCGGCGAGCACGCAGAGCCGCAGCATCGCCTTGTCGGCGACCAGCGCACGCAGGCCCTGGGGGCCCTGCGCCGCCCCCTGGAGCAGGACCGGGGCGGCGTTCGGGATCCGGGCACTGCCGGTGACCAGGGCCAGGCCGAGGAAGGTGACGGCCTCGATGGTGAACAGCCGGGTCAGGCTGGCCGGGTCGGCGACGTCGACGATCTGGCCGCCGACCAGCGCGCCGATGCCCATGCCCAGGTTGATCAGGGTGAACTGCAGCGCGAAGGCGTGCGACCTGGTCGCGGCGGTCGAGCAGCGGACGATCATCGTGGCGAGCGCCGGCTGGCAGGTGGTGACACCCGCGCCGAACAGGAAGGACGAGACCAGCAGGGCCGGAGTGCCGGTGGCGTGGCCGAAGGCGAACGCGCCGGTGGCGGCGAGCGCGGCGCCGGCGAGCAGCACCGGGCGCGGGCCGTACCGGTCGATGCCGCGTCCGGTGAAGGGGAGCACGGCGAGCGCGGCCAGCGCGAAGACGGTGAACACCATCCCGGCGGCCAGCGAGCCCAGGCCCCGCACCTGGTCCACGTACACGAACATGTACGGCATCGTGAACCCGCTGCCGAACGCACTGAGCGCGTTGCCGATCTGGACGCGGCGCAGCGGGCCGCCCGCCCCATGACGCTGCTGCCTCTGCTGCTTCACCGTGCCGGTCACCGTGCACACCCCTTCACTGGGTTTCGATGGATACTCTTAAGCCCAGAAGATTTAAGAGCTAAAGTCTGCCGAGATAAAGTCTTAGCACCGGAAGAGTGTGGAGTCAAAGGCTTAAGGTGTGCACCCCACGTGCGACACTGGTCCGCATGACAGCAGACAAGCCCGCGACGGCCGCCCCCGACGAGCTGGGCATCGCCGAGCAGGTGGCCGTCTACCAGCGGGAATTCCCCACCGTGGACCCGCAGGTGGAGACCATCGTGCAGACCCTGTCCCGGGTCGCCCGGCGGATGGGTGTCGCCTACAGCCGGCAGCTGACTGTGCTCGGAATCACCTCCGCCGAGTGGGAGGTGCTCAAGGCCCTGGTGGTCGCCGGCAGCCCGTACCGGCTCGGGCCGGGCGAGCTGGCCAAGCGGCTCGGGCTCACCCCCGCCGCGATGACCCACCGGATCGACCGGATGGTCGCCGAGGACCTCGTCACCCGGGAGCGGGACGAGACCAACCGGGTCCGGGTGATCATCGAGCTGACCGAGAACGGCCGCGACAAGTGGCTGGAGTCGATGCGGATGGCCGCCGTCTTCGAGGAGGAGCTGCTCCAGGACGTCGTCGGCGAGGACCGCACCGTCCTCTCCGGGATGCTGGCCCGCATGCTGCGCCGGATCGAGGAGAGCCAGCCCGACGCGCTCGGGCGCACCGACGACCTGGCCTGAGCGGCCGGTCCGGCGCGGGCAGCGTGGGAACGTGGAAAGTCCGGCCCGCAGGGGGATCGTCCCCCGGCGGGCCGGACTCGTCTGGCGCGAGGGTCCGTCAGGCCCTCAGGTACTCGGGTGTTCAGGTACTCGGGTGTTCAGGTGCTCGGGTGTTCAGGTGCTCGGGCACTCGCGTGTCGCGGTGCCCGGGCGGTCGACCGGTACGGCCTCAGCAGGGGCCGTTGTCGGTCCAGACGCCCCACTGACCGGTGGTGGCGGGGTCCTCGCCCTTGGTCCACCACTTGTTGGTGTAGTAGTGGCCCTTCCAGGAGACCTTGGTCGAGGTGGCGTAGGTGGTGGCCGCGTCCCAGCTCGGGGCGGCGGAGCAGCCGGCCGGAGCGGTCGGGGTGGCGGTCGCCGTCGGGGTCGCGGTGGCGGTGGCCGTCGCGGTCGGGGTCGGCGTGGGGGTCACCGTCGGGGTCGGGGTCGGGGTGGGGCTCGGCGCGGCCGGGCAGGCGGCGGCGGAGCCGTTGGTGGCCTCGACCATCTTGTCGAACAGCGCGGTCTTGGTACCCAGGTCGTACAGCGAGAAGGCGAAGGAGCCGCCGAGGCCGTTGCAGTGGGCGTAGTCGACCTTGGCCTGGATCGACCGGGTGTCCTCACCGCTCCAGAAGGTGGAGCCGTCGTAGAAGTACGTGGTCTTCGCCGTGTCGTCCCAGAAGGTCCTGGCCGGGTTGTCGACGAAGCCCGCGAGCTCCTTGTACATCTGGATGCCGGGGACGTTGCCGGACATCGCCGCACCGGCGGCCGGGCCCGTGGCGGGCTGGAAGAGGCCGTTCTTGCCGTTGTTCTGGACTCCGGTCCAGCCGCGGTAGTAGAACGGGACACCCACGTTGATCTTCTTGGCGGGGAAGCCGCCCGGGATGCCGTAGTCGGTGTCACCGGCGGTGTACGCCTTGATCGCGGCGTCGACCGAGTACTTGCCGTTGCCCGGCTTGGCCGGGGTCATCGGGTCGTCCGGACCGGAGTAGATCGGGGCCTGGTGGTTGGTCGGGCCCTTGGCGTCCCACGCACCGTGCATGTCGTAGGTCATGATGTCCAGGAACGTGAGGTACTGGCCGATCTTGTCGGTCTCCACGTTGCGGATCTTGTCCTGGCCGGCGCCGACGGCCGCCGCGGTGGCGTAGGTCTTGCCGTCGACCTTGCCCTGGGCGTCCAGCTGCTCGCGCAGCTCCTTCAGCAGCAGGGTGAAGTTCTGCTTGTCGTTCGGGCTCTCCAGGTTGCCGGTGTGGCCACCGCCGCCCGGGTACTCCCAGTCGATGTCGACGCCGTCGAAGATGCCGGCCGCCGAGCCCGGGCCGCCGTAGCCGGCGTCCACCGGCAGGTTGCCCTTGATGAACATGTCGATGCAGGACGAGACCAGCTTCTTGCGCGAGGCGTCCGTGGCGGCCGCCGCCGAGAAGTACTTGGAGTACGTCCAACCGCCCAGCGAGATCAGGATCTTGAGGTTGGGGTTCTTCGCCTTCAGCTTCTTCAGCTGGTTGAAGTTGCCCGCGATCGGCTGGCCCCAGGCGTCGCCGACGCCGTCGACCGAGATGTCCGGACCGAAGCTCTTCTGGTAGTCGGCGAACGCGTCACCCGCACCGTCACCCGCGTTCGGGTTGTTGTCGTCCTGGCTCGCGGCCTTGGTGGCCTCGAAACAGTTGAGGTTGGTGGGGTGGATGTTGGCGAACGAGTAGATCAGGTAGTCCAGCTTCCCGGCGACGCCGGTGTCCTGGATCGTCTTCGGGTAGTACGCGTTCGCGTAGATCGACCACTGGTCGAAGTAGGCGACCTTGATGCCACCGCTGGTGGCGGGCGCGCCGGTGGAGTTGGTGACGGCCGCGCTGGCCGAGGCGCCGCCGGTGAGGGCGAGGCCCGCGCCGAGCAGCAGGGAGGCGGTCGTGCCGACCGCGAGGGCGGCCAGGCTCTTCGGGCGCCGGCGGCGGCCGCCCTCCTGAGCCGGGGTCCCGGCCCTTTCGATACGTGAACGGAGCATGGGTGCGTGACTCCTGGTTGTGGGGGATCCGCCGCGCCTGGCGGGCTCGCACGGGGTGGGGCCGTGCGACCAGGGCATGACAGAACGGGGGAAGGGAATCGAGCGGGAACATGCCTTGACGGACACCGGGATATGCCGAACCGGCGCCCGCGGCCACAGACCGCTGACGCCGGTTCAGGGGCTCCCTGCACCTGTGGATTAAAATGGACTAGACCAACTCCCCCGTCAAGGGGTGATGTTGAGGCTTGAGTCGCCCTTAAGGTTGCGCCCCCGCCGCGCCGACCGCGCTGACCTGCGGATCAGTACCTGACGGCATTGGCCACCACGACCTTGACCGTGCCGGAGAGGTCGCGGTTGCTGCGTGCCGTGGCCTGCGCACTCTGCCCGGCGCCCACGTCCGGAACGGTCACCGCCGTCGCGTCCAGCACGTTGCCGGAGTCGTCGGTGAAGTTGACCTGGATCACGTACCGGTTGGCCTGCTGCTCGTGGTTGCTGACGGTGAGCGTCGCCTCGGCCTTGCCGTCCGAGGCGATCGTCACCGCGCCCGCGGTGACGTCCCCCTTGGCGTCCAGCCCGCCCTTGACGTTCGCGACCGCCGAGGAGGCCGCCGCCTCCGCCGAGGAGGCCACCGAGGCCACGGCCGAGGAAGCGGCCGAGGAGAGCCCGCTCGCGGCGGAGGCCACCGCCGAGGCGGCGGCGGAGGCCGCGGCCGACACCCCCGACTCCACCGCGCCGGCCGCCGAGGAGACGGCCTTGCCCGCCGTGCTGTCGGAGGAGCAGCCGGCCAGGGCCGTCGCGCCCAGGACGGCCGCGGCCAGCGCACCGGCCACGGCCCGGCGCGGGCGGCGGACCACCGGAGCGGTGACGTCCTGGGCGGTGGTACGGGTGGGGCGGTTCGCCCCGGTCGGCGGCTGGCGGTCCATGGTGTCCTCGTTTCTGCGCATCGGCGTCCCTTCACTTCGGTGTCCGCGCGCTTCGGCGGCTCTGCGCTCCGGCTCGGCGCCGGGCTGCCCGGCACACCTCACGCCCACCCTCCGAGGCCGTGGCCGGGCCCGCCAACAGGGCTGATGCATCCGGGTGAGGGCCCGCGCGGGCCGCTCGCGCGGGCGGGGGGGGGGGGCGGGCGCGGGGCGGGCCCGGGGCCCCCCCCCCCGCCACCCGGTCGGCCCGCACCCGGCGCAGCGCGTCCCAGGTCAGTACCGCCAGCGCGGCCCAGACCAGGGA
>NZ_JBHVWC010000077.1:0-49148 GCF_042882445.1 Kitasatospora sp. NPDC058218
CAGGTCGAGCAGGCGCTCGTTCGGGCAGCCGCTGAGCAGCAGGCCGTGCCACTCGTCGTCGCGCCCGGCGCCCCGCCCCGGGACCGGCCCCCCCGCGGGGCCCCCCCCGGCCCGCGGGGGGGGGCGCGCCGCCGGCCCCCCCCCCCACCGGGTGGCCCGGAGGGGCGGCCGACCGTCAGGCCGGCCGCCCCTCCGTCACGCGGGGGTGCCGGACGGACCGGCCGTGGCGCCGCCCGTCGGGCTCGCCGGGGTGAGCACGGGATCGCCGGTCGGCCAGCCGACCGCGGCCGTGCAGCCGAGCGGACCGCGCGCGGCACGCTCGGCGGTGGCCGCGGCGAGGCGGGCCCAGGCCTGCGGCGTCCAGCGCGGCGAGGCCGCCTGCCCGCCGTCCCCGCCCGGCGGGGTCGGCCCGGCCTGGACGGTGAAGTACAGCGCCTTGGCACCGGCCCTCAGATAGCGGCCGTCGCAGCGGAAGGTGAGGTCGGCGCCCCAGCGGGTGGCCCCGCCGCGGTCGCCTAGGCCGAGCGCGTAGACCGGTTCGCCGGCCGGCGGGGCCGGGGCCCGGAGGCCGCCGGCCGGGGTCTCGCTGCCGGTCAGCCGGACGGTCAGGCCCAGGCCCTTGGCGGCCTCGACGGAGCAGTCCAGCAGCTGGAGCCCGGGCTGCTGCGCCGCGTCCAGCTGCCGGTCGAGGCGGTAGGAGGCCTTCGCGCCCTCGTCGAGCAGGGCTTCGGCGTCGCCGGTGCGGACGACGCCGTCGCAGGCCGTCCCCGCCGCCGATCCGTCCCCGCCGTTGCCGCCACCGTCGCTGCCGCAGCCGGCCAGGACCGCGGCGGCGGCCAGCGCCAGCGCGGCCGCCGCCGTCCGGCGCCGCACCGCCCTCATCCGGAGACCTTCCCGTTCGAGCTCTGGCTGCCGGAGGAGCCGTCGGTGTAGCCGTCGAGGGCCCGGTCCCCGGCGCTGTCGGCCAGCCGCTGGATGTCCTCGGGGCTGAGCTTGGTGCCGTTGGCGGCGTCGATGACGGCCTGCTTGGCACCGACCGCCGCGCCCTCGCGGCCCTCGGCGACGAAGTCGCGGCCCTCCTGCCGGCCGTCCTCGCTGGTGTCGCGCTCGTTGGCCTTGACCACGCTGTCGGTGATCTGCTCGACGATGAAGTTGGCCGCCTCGCCCGCGATCGGGACCCGTTCGGTGGCCAGGCCGATCGTGGTGGTGAACGCCGTCGACGCGTAACCGGCGTTCTTCTCCAGGGCCTCGTTGTACTCCTTGTCGGAGGAGGCGTGCTCCTGGTGGACCTCGTTGACCCGGGCCTCGTTGAGGATGCCGCTGATGACGCCGCCGGCCCGGGAGGTGGAGTCGATCTCCGACTCCAGCCGGGCGAAGTCGGTCTGTCCGCTGTCGATGTGGCCGCGCACCACCGCGGTCGAGTACGCCTGGTTGGCGTTGACCACGGCGCCGTACGCGTCCGGGTCGCGGCCGAGCGCGTCGAGCAGCCCGCGCACCGGAGCCTCCTTCAGCCCGGCCGGGGCGCCGTTGACCGGCAGGTCGTCCTTGTGCGGGGAGAGCGCGCGTTGGGTGTCGCCCATGTACTCGGCGGTCATGTGCCCGAGGCTGTCCCGCAGCGGCGCGAACTTGGCGTCCTCGCCCTTGAGGTCGTCGAGCACGCCGCCGTTGCCGTGGGTGCCGAAGGTCTGCACGACCCGGTTCATGACCTCGGCCTGGTCGGCGGTGTGCTTGGGCGACACGCCGGAGTGGTCGTCGTACGGCCGGCCGGTGGTGGCCGCCTCCAGGGCGTGGCCGAGGGCGTCCGGACCGCTGCGCATGCCCTGCTGGCGCAACTCGTTCTTCTGCGAGACGGTGTCGGGCGTGTACTCCTTGTCGTGCGTGAAGTACGTGAGGTAGTCCGACGGCTTGGCCTTGCCGTTGGGGTTGACGGTGCCGTCCGTGTTGTACGCGGTCGGCTGGTCGTGGAAGAACTTGGTGGCCGCCTCCGGGCTGTGGCCCATCGCCTCCAGGATGGCGGTGGTCGGCTCCCAGCCCGAACCGCCCTCCTGGCCGAGGAGGTTGTAGCCGCGCCGGTCGCTGCGCGGGCCCATCACCGGGGCCGGCCAGTACTTGTCGTCGGTGTCCAGCTGGGTGATGTGCTCGGCGATCGGGTTGAGGAAGTGCGGGTCGTAGTCGCCGGTCCGCAGGATCCCGGAGAGGACCTGGTAGCCGTAGGGCGAGTAGTCCAGGCCGCTCTGGCGGTACGGCTTGTCCCACATCGTCTCGGAGCCGGCCTTGCGCAGGTCGGCGGCCCACTGGTCGGACAGGTGGGGCTCGTTGGTGGTGCGGGTGGCGGTGGCCAGGTTGAGGCCGAGGTTCTTCTGCAGCTCCTGGTACTGCTTCCACCGGGCGTCGCTGGCGCCGTTGAACTGCTGCTCGTCGCCGACCATGCTGTTCCAGGCCTGCAGCGTCCCCTTGGGGCCGAGGTCCTGGTAGAAGCGGGTGGAGAACTTCGGGTCGTTCGAGTTGGCGGCCAACAACGAGTTGAGCTCGGTGAGTTCGGCGTCCGAGATCTTCCCGCCCTTGCCGGCGAGCTGGGCGGCCCGGATGCCGTCCGCCTCGGGGCCGCCGCCGACGGCCTTGGCGTTGAAGGACTTCACGTTGTCGGTGGAGGTGTCGGAGCGCAGCGCGTAGGCGGCGCGCTCGTCGGCGGCGGTGGCCTCCTGGACGGCCGCGTCGATCGCCTTGCGGGCCGCCTCGGCCTTGCCGCGGTACTCGTCGTTGTAGGCCCGGCTGGCGTCCGGGTCGTGCCTGGTCGCGTTGTCGGCCGGCGGCCAGCTGACGGTGCCGTCGTCGGTGACGGTCAGTCCGGCGCCCTTGGCGTCCGCGACCGCCTTGTCCAGCTTGGTCTTGGCGGCCTGGAAGTCGTGTCCGGCGTCCTTGAGGATCGAGGCGATCGCGCCGGCCTCGGTGGCGGCGGCGGTCAGCTGCTCGTTGGCCCGCTGGAGCTTGGGCCGGGCCTGGTCGGCGGTGGGCCCGCTCCAGTTGGCGGAGTTGACCTTGGCGATGACCGCGCTGTCCCACTCCTCGTCCATGGACTTCAGCTTCTTGACGACGTCTTCCCAGGCGGTGGCGGCGGTGCCGAGGACGTCCAGCTTGGCGGTGCTCAGTTCGTGGAAGTCGACCATGTCGTCCGCCCCCTCAGCCCTTCATGTCGTGCTTGACGGCGGTTTCGTTGTTCCGGTAGTTGGTGGCGCTGTCCCGCAGGGCCTGGGTGAGTTCGCCGATGGTGCTGTTCAGTGCGGCGATCTGCTGGTCCCAGGTGGCGGCGGTCTGCGCGGCCGCCTTGCCGGTGCTCCAGTTGGCCAGCGAGGTGGCCACCTGGGTGGTCTCGTCGTCGGCGGCCCGGCCGTCCCCGTTGAGCCGGCCGTGGATCTGGTCCGACGAGTTGGCGGCGGAGTCCAGCGCGGCGGGATCGACTCCGACGGTGCCGCCGTCGCCGGGGGCGTTCGCCGAGTTGATCCGGGTGCGGGCACCCTCCTGCTGCTTGGCCGCGGCGGTCAGGTTCCCGTCGGCGTCGTACGCCCAGGGGTTCATCATCCGGTCAAATGCGGTCGCGCGATCCGACATGGTGCTCTCGTCCCTCCCTGCCGGGCACTCTCCCCGGCGGCCCCCGTGTTAGGAATTCGCAAAGAATACAAGGGAGGTGGTGCGCCGGAACCCCTAGGGGATCATCGGGCCGATGTCATACCGCAGCATCACGGGGCGTCGTCATTCGAGCTCATGACCTGCACGGGGCGGCCACACTACGGTGGGGCACGTGTCCACTGTCATCAAGACGGACGGCCTCACCAAGAGGTTCCCCCGGGTCACTGCCCTCGATCAGCTCACCGTTGAGGTGGAGCCCGGGGTGGTCGGCCTGGTGGGGGCGAACGGGGCGGGCAAGTCCACACTCATCAAGATCCTGCTGGGGCTGGCCCCGGCGACCTCCGGCACGGGGCAGGTCCTCGGGCTCGACGTCGCCACCCAGGGGTCGCTGATCCGCGAGCAGGTCGGCTACATGCCGGAGCACGACTGCCTGCCGCCGGACGTCTCGGCGACGGAGTTCGTGGTGCACATGGCGCGGATGGCCGGGCTGCCGGCCGCCGCCGCCCGTGAGCGGACGGCCGACACGCTGCGCCACGTCGGGCTGTACGAGGAGCGGTACCGGCCGATGGGCGGGTACTCGACGGGCATGAAGCAGCGGGTCAAGCTGGCCCAGGCGCTGGTGCACGACCCGAAGCTGGTGCTGCTGGACGAGCCCACCAACGGCCTGGACCCGGTCGGCCGGGACGACATGCTGGCGCTGATCCGCCGGGTGCACACCGACTTCGGCATCTCGGTGCTGGTCACCACCCACCTGCTCGGTGAGCTGGAGCGGACCTGCGACCACCTGGTGATCATCGACGGGGGCAAGCTGCTGCGCTCCTCGTCCACCGCCTCGTTCACCGGGGTGACGGCCACCCTCGCGGTCGAGGTGACGGACTTCCCGGACGACCACACCCGCGACGCGAGCGCCGCCGTGCACGAGCGGCTGGCCGCCGCCGGGCTGTCGGTGCAGCCGGAGGGCGCGCGGATCCTGCTGGTGCGGCTCGCCGGCGACGACACCTACGACACCATCCGCGACGCGGTCGCGGACCTCGGCCTCGGGCTGGTCCGGCTGGAGCAGCGCCGCCACCGGGTCGCCGAGCTGTTCACGGACACCAGCGGTACGCAGAGCAAGGGAGGTACCGCAGATGGCGCTGCCGTCTGAGGCCAGGCCGCTCGACACCGGCGTCATCCACGACATCGGCTACCGCGGCTACGCCGGCCCCCGGCTCGGCCGGGCCTACGCCACCCGCGCGCTGTTCACCCAGAGCCTGCGCGCCGCGTACGGCCTCGGGCGTTCCGGCCGGTCCAAGGTGCTGCCGATGCTGCTGCTCGGTGTGGTCACCGTGCCGGCCGCGATCATGGTGGCGCTCGCGCTCAGCCAGCACCAGGACGAGCTGCCGGTCGACTACCCGGAGTACCTCGGGATGCTCGGGCTGCTGGTCTCGATCTTCCTGGCCGCACAGGCGCCCGTCCTGCTCTCGCGGGACCTCCGGCACCACACCGTCCCGCTGTACTTCTCCCGCCCGATCACCCGGGCCGACTACGTGCGGGCCAAGTTCGCCGCGATGGCCTGCGCCCAGCTGCTGCTGATGGCCGCGCCGCTGCTGGTCCTCTACCTCGGCGCACTGCTCGGCGGGCTGGACTTCGGGCACAACACCGCGCACTTCCTCTACGGCCTGGTCACGGCCGTGCTGTACGCCCTGGTGCCGACCTCGGTCGCGCTGGTGATCGCCGCCACCACGCCGCGGCGCGGCTTCGGGGTGGCCGCGATCATGGGCTACCTGGCGATCAGCACCGCCGTGGTCGGTGTCGTCGTCGGCATCAGCGGCGGCGGTCCCGGCAACGTGCCGGACTCCGCGCAGTGGGTGGCCCTGCTCTCGCCCAACGGGCTGGTGGAGAGCCTGGTGAACCAGCTGTTCGACCTCGGGAGCGACCCGGGCCGGATGCACGCGCCCGGCGTCCTCGGTGTGGTGGTCTTCGCCGCCACCGCCGCCGCGATGGTGGCCGGCTCGTACGCGCTGCTGCTGCGCCGCTACCGCAACATCTGACAACCGCAGGATCTGAGAGGGCGTCATGGCCACCATCACCATCGACAAGGTCTCCCGCTGGTTCGGCAACGTGGTCGCCGTCAACGACGTCAGCATGGCGATCGGTCCCGGCGTCACCGGCCTGCTGGGGCCCAACGGCGCGGGCAAGTCCACCCTCATCCACATGATGAGCGGCTTCCTCGCCCCCTCCACCGGGGCGGTCACCCTGGACGGCGCGCCGATCTGGCGCAACCAGGAGGTGTACCGGCAGATCGGGCTCGTCCCCGAGCGGGAGTCGATGTACGACTACCTGAGCGGCTGGGAGTTCGTGCTCGCCAACGCCGAACTCCACGGCCTCGCCGACCCGGCCGCCGCCGCCCGGCGGGCGCTGTCCCTGGTGGAGATGGAGTACGCCCAGGACCGGAAGACCGGGACGTACTCCAAGGGCATGAAGCAGCGCGTCAAGATGGCGTCGGCCCTGGTCCACGACCCCTCCGTGCTGCTGCTCGACGAGCCGTTCAACGGCATGGACCCGCGCCAGCGGCTGCAGCTGATGGAGCTGCTGCGCCGCTTCGGAGCCGACGGACGCACGGTGCTCTTCTCCTCGCACATCCTGGAGGAGGTCGAGCAGCTGGCCCGGCACATCGAGGTCGTGGTGGCCGGCCGGCACGCCGCCTCCGGGGACTTCCGCAAGATCCGCCGGCTGATGACCGACCGGCCGCACCGCTACCTGGTCCGCTCCAGCGACGACCGCCGGCTGGCGGCCGCGCTGATCGCGGACCCGTCCACGGCCGGCATCGAGCTGGACCGGCAGGGCCCCGACGGAGGGGCGGTGCCGGGCGAGGCGGGCGGGCTGCGGATCCAGGCGGTCAACTTCCAGGGCTTCACCACCCTGCTGCCGAAGGTCGCCCAGCAGGCCGGCGTCCGGCTGTACACCGTCGCTCCGGCCGACGAGTCGCTGGAGAGCGTCTTCTCCTACCTCGTCTCCGCCTAGGCCCCGTCCGGTCGGACAGGACCTGCACCACCCCCGGAACCGGACCCCAGGAAGGCCGACCAACCATGAACCCGACCGTCGCCAGGCTGACGCTGCGCGGCCTGCTGGGCCGCCGCCGCGGCGTCCTGCTGCTGGTGGTCCCCGCCCTGCTGCTGCTCGTCTCGGCGATCGCCAGCGGCTCCAGCGGGGACAAGCACGACCTGACCGTCAAGATCCTCGGCCAGCTGGGCCTCGGCACGCTGCTGCCGATCCTCGGCCTGGTCGTCGGCACCGGCGCCATCGCCACCGAGATCGACGACGGCTCGATCGTCTACCTGCTGGCCAAGCCGCTGCCCCGCTGGAAGATCATCACCACCAAGCTGGCCGTGGCGGTCGGCACCACCTGGGTGTTCTCGGCGATCCCGATCCTGCTGGCCGGCCTGCTGCTGTACGGCACCGAGGACGGCCTGGCGCTCGGCTACACCGTCGCCGCGCTGGTGGCCGGTGCGGCGTACAGCGCGCTGTTCCTGCTGCTCGGCGTGGTCACCCGGCACGCGGTGGTGGCCGGTCTGGTGTACGCGCTGATCTGGGAGTCCCTGATCGGCAACTTCGTGAAGGGCGCCAAGACGCTCAGCGTCCAGCAGTGGGGGCTGTCGGTGGCCGAGGCGGTGGCCGGGAAGGGCGCGATCACCGCGGACGTCGCGCTCGGGGTGGCCGTCCCGCTGCTGCTGGTGCTCACGGTGGCGGCCACGGTGCTCGCCTCGGTGCGGCTGGCCGGGCTGACCCTGGCCGCCGAGGAGTAGCCCGCCGCCGGGCGGGCCCGGCCCGCCCGGCGGACCGGGTGCCAGACCGGGTGTCCCGGTGCCTCAGAGCGTCCGGTTGCGGCCCGCGCCCCAGCCGGCCACGGCGGCGACCGCCGCCAGCACCAGCAGCAGCACCAGCGGGAGGTTCCAGCCACCGGTCAGCTGGTGCAGTGCCCCGGCACCGACCGGCCCGGCCGCGGCCACCAGGTAGCCGACCGCCTGCGACATGCCGCCCAGCTGGGCGGCGCCGGCCGCGCTGTCGGTGCGCAGCACGATGAAGGCGAGCGCGAGGCCGAGTGAGCCGCCCTGGGCGATGCCCAGGATGGTGGCCGCCACCCAGGCGCCGGGCACCGGCGAGACCAGCAGGACGGTGATGCCGACCGCGTTCAGCGCGGCCATCACCACGGCCAGCGTCCGCTGCCGGGTCATCCGGCCGGCCAGCAGCGGCACCAGGAAGGCACCGGCCACCTGGACCAGGTTGGAGAAGGCGAAGACCAGGCCGGCCTCGCCGCGGTCCATCCCGTGGTCGGCCAGGATGGTCGGCATCCACGCCACCAGGGTGTAGACCAGCAGCGACGAGATGCCCATGAAGAGGCTGATCTGCCAGGCCAGCGGCGAACGCCAGAGGCTGCCCTCCGCCGCTCGGCTGGCCGCCGGGCGCTCTTGGCCCGACGCAGACACTCCTCCCTCCGGCACTCTCCCCGAGCCTTCGGCCGGGGGTGCCCCCAGCGCTCGCTTGTCGCTCGTCGCTTTCGGCGTCGGCGCGCCCTTTGGCTCGCTCGCGGTGCGCAGCACCTGCGGCAGCCAGGCGACCGCCGCGACCAGCGCCAGCAGCGACCAGGCTCCCAGCGAGGCCTGCCAGCCGCCGCCGAGGGCGCGCTCCAGGGGCACCGAGGTGCCCGCCGCGAGCGTCGCGCCGACCAGCATGGTGGTCGAGTAGACGCCGGTCATGGCCGCGGCCCGGCCCGGGAACTCGCGCTTCACCAGGCCGGGCATCGAGACGTTCAGCACCGCGATCGCGACACCGATCACCACGCAGCCGGCGTACAGCGCGGCCACTGAGGGCAGCACCCGCAGCAGCACGCCGGCGCCGAGCACCAGCACGGCGCCCAGCACCACCCGCTCGGTGCCGAACCGCCTGGTCAGCCGGGGGGTGAGCGGGGCGCCGACGCCCTGGAAGAGCACCGGCACGGTGGTGATCAGACCGCTCGCTGTCGCGGAGAGGCCGAAGGTGTGCTGGATCTCGCCGACCATCGGCGAGATCGCCGCCAGGCAGGCCCGCATGTTGAGGGCGACCAGCAGGATGCCGGTCAGCAGCAGGGCGGGGTGGGCCAGCCGGGTGCGGACGGGGAGCGGGGAGTGGGTGACGACCGGCTGTTGGGCACGGGTGACGGCCATGGGGCGTGCTGCTCTTTCGTGAACGGGGGTGCGGGGCGCGGAAGGGGGCGGGGCGCCGCTTACTTCCGGGCCGCGATGGCCGCGAGGAGCTGCTCGACGGCCGCGGTGGGCTCGGCGAGCAGCGCCCGACACGCGGCCTCGGCGCGGTCCGGGTCGCCGCTCTCGATCGCGTCGACCAGTGCCGCGTGGGTGGCCACGACCACCTCGGGCATCTCGTGGTCGCCGAAGGCCGTCCGCATCGACTCCCGCACCGAGGCGCCGAAGTAGCGGTAGACCTCGGTCAGCGCGGGATTGTGCGCGGCCTCGACCACGGCGGTGTGGAACTCCAGGTCGTGTTCGACGGTCGCCTCGCGGCCGGCCCGCTCCGGGTGCGCCGCGATCACCTCGGCCTCGCGGGCCAGCGCGGCCCGCATCCGGACGATGTCCTCGGGAGTGTGCCGCAGGGCCGCCAGCCGGGCGCCCTCGGCCTCCAGCGCCGCCCGGACCTCCAGGACGTCCCGGACGCCGGAGCGCTGGACACCCCGCAGGACGGAGGCCGGGTCGCTGGTGCTGCGCACGAAGGTGCCCTCACCCTGCCGGGAGACCAGCATGCCGGCGTGCACCAGCACCCGGATCGCCTCCCGCACGGTGTTGCGCCCGACCTGCAGCCGCTCGGCCAGCTCGTGCTCGGTGGGGATCCGCGAGCCGACCGGCCAGGCGCCGGCGGCGAGCTGCTCGCGCAGCTGGTCGATGGCGGTGTCCACCAGGGAGCGCCGGCCGGCGGCCTGCAAGGTGTCCTGGCTGTGGCCGGGCGCGGTCATGGCGGAGCTCCCCTCGGTTCCCGTTCGGTGGTCGTCGGTCATCCTACAACCGCTTGCCCGGTCATCCTACAACTGGCCGTTGGCCGGTCCGGGGGAACCGTCCGGGCCGTCCTGGCGTTCCTCCCGACGACTTCGGTCCACCCCTATTTCGAGGAGAGCGCCCCCATGGTGTTCAAGAAGCTGCTCGGTGCCCTGGGCGTCGGCGGTCCCGGCGTCGACACCGTCCTGACCACGCCGGTCGTGCAGCCCGGCGCCACCCTGCACGGGACGGTCGAGCTGACCGGCGGGACGGTCGAGGCGGACATCCGGGGGATCACGCTGACCCTGGTCGCCCGGGTGGAGATCGAGCACGAGGAGGGCGAGAGCACCGGCCTCTACCCGTTCGCGCGGTTCTCCGTCACCGCGCCGCTGGTGCTGGCGCCCGGCGAGAACCGGTCGATCCCGTTCGCCGTCCAGGTGCCGTGGGAGGCGCCGGTCACCGTCGTCGCCGGCCAGCACCTGCACGGCATGCAGCTCGGCGTGCGGACGGAGGTCGACATCGCGGGCGCGCTCGACAAGGGCGACTCCGACCCGCTGGAGATCGAGCCGCTGCCGGTGCAGCGCCGGATCCTGGACTCCCTGCTGCAGCTCGGCTTCCGGTTCCGCTCGGCCGACCTGGAGGCCGGCCACATCCGGGGCACCGGCCAGACGCTGCCGTTCTACCAGGAGATCGAGTTCTCCGCCGCGCCGCAGTACGCGCACGCCTGCAACTCGCTGGAGGTCAGCTTCGTCACCACCGGGCACCGGGTCGAGGTGGTGCTGGAGGCGGACAAGCGCGGCGGTCTCTTCGGCCACGGCGGCGGCGACGTCATCCGCACCCACGTGGTCGAGCACGGCCAGGCCGACCAGGACCTCACCGCCCTGGTCGACGGCTGGATCCGCGCCGCGCTCTGACACCCGCGCCGCCGCCGGTCCCGGGCGTCCGGGGCCGGCGGCGGTGGGCCCGGCAGCGGCTATCCGTAGGAGACGTTGCTGCAGATGTCGTCGTCGGCCGAGCGGGCCTCGTTGACCACCTCGCTGGGCAGCGGGGCCGGCACGCTGGGGGCGGCGGTGGCCGCGGTGGCGTTGGCCGCGGCGTAGTCCTTGCCGAGGACCAGGCTGATCCCGGCCGCCGAAGTGGGCGTCAGGACGGCGCCCGGGAACAGCGCCGCGACCTTCTCCGCATTGGCCTTCTGACCGGCGCCGTACTCCACCGTGGTGGTCGCCTTGGTGGTGTTCTTGGCGGTGGTGACCCCGGTGACGGTGACCTTGGCGGCCTTGAGCGTCTCGGCGGCCTTGGCGGCCAGCCCGGTGGCGGTGGTGCCGTTGTAGACCGCGACCTTCACCGGCCCGTCCACGGCGGCCGGCGAGGGCGCGGCCGGGGTGGTCTCGGGGGCGGCGGTCGGGGTCTGCGGCGCGTCCTCCTGCTTGCCCGTGGCGTCCTCACCGTCGATGGTGCGGTCGGCCTGGAGGGTCTTCCAGAGGTTGTCGACGGCCGGGTGGACCAGGTCGATCCGGGGGCCGTTGTAGCGCCACGGCGTGGTGAGGAACTTGACGTCGTGCAGGTCGATGTTCTTCATCGACAGCGCGAAGTCCATCAGCTTCTTGGCCGAGTCCAGTCCGGGGTCGACCGTCATCGACTTGGTGGCGGCGTCGGCCAGCGGCAGCAGCGTGGTCGGGTTCAGGCCCTCGCCCTTGACCTTGGTCATCAGCGAGGCCAGGAAGGCCTGCTGGCGCTTCATCCGGCCGACGTCCGACTCGTCGCCGATGCCGTGCCGCAGCCGGACGTAGTCCAGCGCCTTCTGGCCGGAGAGCTTCTGCTTCCCCTTGGGCAGGACGACCTTGCCCTTCTTGCCCAGGTTGGGGTTGAGGTGCCCCTCGTAGATGTCGTTCGGCAGGCAGACGTCGACGCCGTCGACGGCCTCGGTCATCGCCGCGAAGCCCTCGAAGTTCACTTCTATGGTGTGGTCGACCCGGATGCCGGTGAGCTTCTCCACCGTGTTCTGCGTGCAGGCCGGGTTGCCGGACTCGCTGTTGCCCACCGAGAACGCCGAGTTGAACATCTGCCCGGGCGACTCCTTGGTCCACTTGCCGTTCGGCAGCTTGCAGGCCGGGATGGTCACCAGGGCGTCGCGGGGGATGGAGATGCCCACCGCGTGCTTGTGGTCCGCGTAGACGTGCAACAGGATCGTGGTGTCCGAACGGGCACCGCCCTCGTTGCCGCCGCCGAGGTCGCTGTTCTTGCCGGCCCGCGAGTCGGAGCCGATCAGCAGGATGTTGACGGGCTTGTTGCCGTTGGCGTCGGCGACCGCCTCCGGCGGACGGTCGGTGGCGATGGCGTCCGCGTCGAAGGACTTGATGTTGCCGTTCAGCTTGTAGTAGATCGCGCCGCCGGCGCCCGCCAGCACCACCAGGACGCCGGCCACCGACCAGGCCACGACCTTCTTGACGTTCCGCTTGGGCTTGCGGCTGTTGCGCGCGGCCGCCCGGCCGCCCGTCGCGGCGCCGTCGGAGGCCCCGCCGTCGCCCTTGCCGCGGCCGCCGCCCTTGCCCTGGGCGGCCCGCCGGGCCTCCGCCCGGCCGCCCGGCCGGGGGGCGGGGACGCGAGCGGTGGCGTCGGCCGGTCGTTCGGTGCCGACCCCACCGCGTGAGCCGCTGCCGGCCCGCGGGGTGCCGGCCGCGCGCGCGGCGCCGGTGCTGCGGGGGCCGTTCGCGGCGCGCCGCCGCCCTTCAGCCCCCGACGTGCTCTCGTCCCACTGGCCTGACATGCGCGTACCTCTCAGCGGCGGAAGCAGCAATCCTGTGCGTGTCCGGCGGGCACGGCCCGGGTCGGCCGGGAGAACCGCACAGGAGCACCGCACCGGGAGACGCGGAGCTTCAGCGGAGCATACAAACTCTTCCTGTGACGGTCAGCATCCGGGTGCCGTGGAGCGGCCCCGCCCCGTCTCACCGCTGCGGGTAGAGCCGCTCCAGTACGGCGGCGACGCCGTCCTCGTCGTTGCTGACGGTCACTTCGTCGGCGACCGCCAGCAGCTCCGCGTGCGCGTTGGCCATCGCGACGCCGTGCGCGGCCCAGCCGAACATCGGCACGTCGTTGGGCATGTCGCCGAAGGCGATGGTGTCGGTGGCGCGCAGGCCCAGGCGGTGGGCGGCGACGGCCAGGCCGGTGGCCTTGGAGAGGCCCAGCGGCAGCAGTTCGACGATGCCGGCGCCCGCCATGACGACGCCGACCAGGTCGCCGGCGACCCGGCGGGCGGTCTCGGCGAGAGCGTCGTCGGTCAGGCCGCGGTGCTGGATGTAGAGCTTGCTGAGCGGGGAGGCGAACAGCTCGCCCTTGTCGACCCGGACCACCGGCAGGTCGGAGCCGATCAGCAGTTCGTAGCCGGGGCCGGCCAGGACGTCGCCGTCCAGGCCGTCCTGGTTGGCGGCGACGGCCAGCGGGCCGGTCTCCGCCTCGATCTTGGCGACGGCCAGCGCGGCCAGTCGGCGGTCCAGGGTGAGCGAGGTGAGCAGCTTGTGCGCGCCCGCGTCGTAGACCTGTGCACCCTGGCCGCAGACCGCTATGCCCCGGTAGCCGATCTCGTCGAAGACCGGACGGGCCCAGGCGGCCGAGCGGCCGGTGACGATGATGTGCACCGCGCCGAGGCCGGTGGCCGTGGCCAGCGCGGCGCGGGTGCGTGCGGAGACGGTCTCCTCGCCGGTCAGCAGGGTGCCGTCGAGGTCGGTGGCGACCAG
Source organism: Kitasatospora sp. NPDC058218 (assembly GCF_042882445.1). Classification (NCBI taxonomy): domain Bacteria; kingdom Bacillati; phylum Actinomycetota; class Actinomycetes; order Kitasatosporales; family Streptomycetaceae; genus Kitasatospora; species Kitasatospora sp. NPDC058218. The sequence continues at coordinate 13,364 of NZ_JBHVWC010000077.1, forward strand.
CCGGAAGGGCAGGTCGCCACCGGCGACGGGGGAGACGGGGCTGGGGCTGGTACTGCTCATGGGCCGTGCGTCTCCCGGGAGTTGCTTTCGGGCGGTGGTGCGGTGGGCGTTACTTGACCGGGGGCAGGACGGAACGCCCACCGAGGAACGGCCGCAGCGCCTCCGGGACCACCACAGAGCCGTCGGCCTGCTGGTGGTTCTCCAGGATCGCCACGATGGTGCGCGGGACGGCGACCAGGGTGCCGTTCAGCGTGGCCAGCGGGCGGACCTTGCCCTCCTCGCGCATCCGGATGGAGAGCCGGCGCGACTGGTACTCGGTCGTGTTGGAGGTCGAGGTGACCTCGCGGTACTTGCCCTGGGTCGGGATCCAGGCCTCGATGTCGAACTTGCGGGCGGCCGAGGAGCCGAGGTCGCCGGAGGCGACGTCGATCACCCGGTACGGCAGCTCCAGGGCGTTGAGGAAGTCCTTCTCCCACTGCAGCAGGCGACGGTGCTCGTTCTCGGCGTCCTCGGGCGTGGTGAAGACGAACATCTCCACCTTCTCGAACTGGTGGACGCGGATGATGCCGCGGGTGTCCTTGCCGTAGGTGCCGGCCTCACGGCGGAAGCAGGAGGAGTAGCCGGCGTAGCGCAGCGGCAGCTTGTCCGCGTCGATGATCTCGTCCATGTGGTACGCCGCGAGCGGGACCTCGCTGGTGCCGACGAGGTAGCGCTCCTCCTCTTCGAGGAAGTACACGTTCTCGGCGGCCTGGCCGAGGAAGCCGGTGCCGTCCATGGCGGCCGGGCGGACCAGGGCGGGGGTGATCATCGGGATGAAGCCGGCCGCGGTGGCCTGGGTGATCGCCATGTTGACCAGGGCGAGCTCCAGCAGCGCGCCGACACCGGTCAGGTAGTAGGACCGCGCGCCGGCGACCTTGGCGCCGCGCTCGGTGTCGATCGCGCCGAGGATCTGCCCCAGCTCGACGTGGTCACGGGGCTCGAAGCCCTCGGCGGCGAAGTCGCGCGGAGTGCCGATCTCCTCCAGCGTGACGAAGTCCTCCTCGCCGCCGACCGGGGCGGCCGGGTCGATGAGGTTCGCCAGCGAGCGGAGCAGGCGCTCGGCCTCCTCCTTGGCCACGCCCTGTTCGGCGTCGGCGGCCTTGACCTCCTCGGCGAGCGCCTTGGTGCGCTGCAGCAGGGCGGTCTTCTCCTCGCCCTGGGCCTTGGCGACCTGCTTGCCGAGCGTCTTCTGCTCGTTGCGGAGCTCGTCGAAGCGACTGCCCGAGGACCGCCGCCGTTCGTCGGCGGAGAGGAGGGCGTCGACCAGGTCGACGTCCTCGCCACGGACGCGCTGCGAGGCGCGCACTCGGTCAGGGTCCTCACGGAGCAGGCGAAGGTCAATCACGGGCCCAAGCCTACCGGGCGGGGCCCCGTCCACCGGTAGGGGATTTTCCCTGGGGATAACTCGCCGCAGCCTGTGGATAACTTCTGTGGGCAATCGCCCGGGGCCGAGTTATCCACAGGAGGATCCGGTGGGCTGTGGATGGACGGGCTTCGGGTGGGGACGGTGCACACAACCGAAGAATTGAGGTTTCAAACCTCATTTGACCTTCCCGAGTGAGGGAATTGAAGCACTCAGACGGGTGATTTGCTGGCACACGGGTGACTCTGGTCCGATTAGTCATCTCTACGCCGCTAACCGATGTTCCGACCGAAACCGGCAGTGGCTATACCGTTTTGTCGACTCGTCCCCAGGTCTGTGGATAACTTTCGGCTGTGGACAGCCCCGGGGCCTGTGGACAGCCGGTTCCACCGGTGCGGTGCCTGTGGACGACGGGTGCGGTCACCCGCCCCGACGTCCGGGCGCAGTCGAAAACAGTCGAGAAAGAACAGGGAAACGAAAGTCGGCGATCAAATGTCCCGGATCCCCAGGTCACCCGGATGCCGCAACCGCCTCGCCGTCCCCGGCCGTCCCGGATGCCCTCGGCCCGGAGCGTGCCCGGGGCGTCCCGGTGCCCGGACCCCGGGACGCCCGGACGCCTCAGATGTCGCCGCGCCCGTCGAGGCAGCGGGAGAGCCAGTCGGCCGCCTCGGTGAAGTCGGCGTCCGAGGTGCCCGGCCGCTGGTGCTTGGAGCCCTGCCGGTCGGCGCGCGGATAGGAGCCGAGGAAGCGCACGTGCGGGCAGATCCGCTTGAGGCCCATCAGCGCCTCGCTCACCCGGCGGTCGGCGAGGTGGCCCTCGCAGTCGATCAGGAAGCAGTAGCTGCCGAGCCCCTCGCCGGTCGGCCGGGACTCGATCCGCATCAGGTTGACCCCCCGCACCGCGAACTCCTGCAGCAGCTCCAGCAGGGCGCCCGGGTGGTCGTCCGGCAGCCAGACCACCATCGAGGTCTTGTCCGCGCCGGTCGGTGAGGACACCCGCCCGGGCCGGCCCACCAGGATGAAGCGGGTGGTCGCGTTCTGCGCGTCGGCGATGTCCTTGACCAGCGGGTCCAGCCCGTAGATCGGCGCCGCGAACTCGCCCGCGAACGCACCGTCGAACCGCTCCTCGGCGACCAGCCGGGCGCCGTCGGCGTTGGAGGCCGAGGACTCCCAGCGGGCGTCCGGCAGGTTGGCGGCCAGCCAGCGGCGCACCTGCGGCTGGGCCACCGGGTGGCTGGTGACGGTCTTGATGTCGGCCAGTTCGGTGCCGGGCCGCACCAGCAGCGCGAAGGAGATCGGCAGCAGCACCTCGCGGTAGATCATCAGCGGGGTGCCGGCGGCCAGTTCGTCGTTGGTCGCGGTGACGGCGCCCTCGACGGAGTTCTCGATCGGCACGAACGCGCCCGAGGCCTCGCCGCCGCGTACCGCGTCCAGCACCAGCGGCACCGAGGCCAGCGGCACCAGCTCCCGGGTCGCCGCCTCGGGCAGGGTGCGCAGGGCCGCCTCGGTGAAGGTGCCCGCCGGGCCGAGGTAGGTGTAGCGGGTGGCCGACATGCCGCCTCCATGCGAAAGGGTTACCGAACGGATCACCTTAGCCACTTCACCCGCTGCCCACGGCGGCGTTCCGGTCCGTGGGAAGCCCGGGCGGGGCCGGTGAGACGCGGGCCGGGGTCCTGACCGGTCCACGGCGGTGCCTACTCCAGCAGTGGCTGCCCCACGTAGCCGCCCTCCGGCGCACCGGGCGGCACGGCGTACAGGCCACTGGCCTCGTGCCGCAGGAAGCGCGAGAGGCCGTCGCCCCGGGCGAGTTTGCGCTGCACCGGGGTGAAGCCCCGGCCCGGGTCGGCCTGGAAGGCGAGGAAGAGCAGCCCGGCGTCCGGTGAGCCGTCGGCCAGCAGGCCGTCGTGGTAGGAGAAGCCCCGCCGCAGCATGGCCGCCCCGCCGTTGGCCGCCGGTGCGGCGACCCGGACGTGCGCGTCGGCGGGCACGGCGAGCGTGCCGTCCGCCCCCTGCGCGGCCAGGTCCACCGGGGTGGTCTCGCCACCGGAGGCGGGCGCGGAGAGCGGTGCGCCGTCCGCCTTCCGGCGGCCGATCACCCGCTCCTGGCGGTCGACCGGCAGCGCCTCCCAGTTGTCCAGCAGCATCCGGATCCGCCGGAACACCAGGTACGAGCCGCCGGTCAGCCAGGCGCCGCGGTCGTCACCGCCGGCACAGAACACCTTGCCGGCGAAGCCGTCCTCGCCGGGCCTGGGGTTGTTGGTGCCGTCGATCTGGCCCATCAGGTTGCGCCCGGTCATCGGGTGCGCGGTGGCGCCGGGCGTCCGGGCGAACCCGGCCGCCTGCCAGCGCAGCGCCGCCGTGCCGGCCGCCTGGCGCTGGAGCACCCGCAGGGCGTGCACGGCGACCAGCGCGTCGTCGGCGCCGATCTGGACGAAGAGGTCGCCGTCGCCGCGGGCCGGGTCCAGCGCGTCCGCCGGGAAGGCGGGCAGCGGCTCCAGCGCCGCCGGGCGGCGGTCGGCGAGGCCGGCCTTGTCGAACAGGGTGGCACCGAAGCCGAAGGTGACGGTCAGCGAGCAGGGGCCGGCGTCCAGGGCCACCTGGTTCTCGAAGGCGTCGGCCGGTTCGCCGGCGGCCATCAGCGCGGCCGTCCGGGACCAGCTCCGCAGCAGGGTGCGCAGCCCGTCCCGGCCGACGCCGCCGGCCAGGTCGAAGGCGGCCAGCTGGACCCGGGCCTGCTGCGGTTCGAGGATGCCGGCCTGGTGCTCGCCGTGGAACGGCACCCGCCCGGCGCCGAGCGCGCCGTTCGGGCCGGCGGCGGGCACGGCCGCGGGGGCCCGGTCCAGGGCGACCGCCCCGGCCGCACCGGCGCCCGCACCGACCACCAGCCCGGCCCCGGCGGTGCCCAGCAGGGCCCGCCGGGTGACACCGGCCCGCGGGGCCCGGCCGGGGGCGCTCCCGGGACCAGTGGCCTCGCCGGTGCCCGCGGCGCTCCCGGCACTCGTGGTCCCGCCCGTGCCCGTGGCGTTGCGCATCGCCCTCACCCGATCTTCAGCTGCTTGATCTCGGTGGTCTGGTCGATGTCCGAGGAGCGGACCTGCACCGACACCACCCAGTTCCCGGCCAGCGGCAGCTGCGCGGTGCCGCTCCAGCGTCCCGCGCCCTCGGCGGTCAGCGGCACCGGCAGCGGGCCGAGGTCGCGGTCCGGCAGGGTGAAGGCGAGCTCCACCTCGGGGACGTCGACCGGCCGGCCGTCCACCCCGTCCAGGCTCAGGTGGACTTCGTTGGGACCGGTCCGGGCCGGGTTGAGGGTGACGGTCGCGGTGCCCTTGGCGTTCGGGGTGCGGCCCTTGGTGTCGTACGGGAGCTTGAGCTCCAGCGTCTGGCCGGGCACCGTCTGCGGGGCGGGCACGCCCGGCGCGGGCACGGCGGCGCCGTTCGCGGTCCCGGCGGCCGCGACCTCGCCCGCCACCCGGCCGGGCGGCGAGTTGGTGAGCATCGTGGTGACCACCAGCACGGCCACCGCCACCAGCGCCTCGACCAGCACCGAGCGGCGCAGCCCGGCCCGGGTCGGGGTGAGTCCGCGCGCGCGGCCGGCGCTCGCCCGGGCAGCCTGCTGGCGGGCCAGCTGGGCCTGCCGGACCGGGTCGTCGCTGTGGGCCGCGACGGCGACCGGCTCCGGCGCCTCGACCGGCGCGACCGCCTCGGCCTCCGCCGGGGCGGCCCGCAGCCGGGCCAGCCAGGCGCGGGAGATCCAGGCGACGCCGAGCATCGCGACCACGCAGCCGGTCTTCACCAGCAGCAGCCGCCCGTACTCGGTACCGGTCAGCGCGCCCCAGCTGCCGAGACCGCGCCAGGACTGGTAGATCCCGGTGGCGGTGAGCACCGCCACCGAACCGAAGGCGATCCGGGAGAACCGGTCGGCGGCGTCCGCGCCGATCCCGTGCCGCAGGCCGACCAGCATCCCGGCCAGGCCGCCGAGCCAGAGCGCCATGGCGATCAGGTGCAGTACGCCGAGCGGCAGCGCCAGCCAGACCTGGATGCCGACCGAGGCGTGGTCGGCGCCGACCCAGGTCGCCGAGAGGGCGACGGCCAGCACCAGCCCGGCCACGCCGAGGCCCAGCCGGGCCTCGTGCTGCGGGCGCTCGGCGGCGCGCCGCTCCAGCTGCCGCAGCTCGGCCTCCTCCGCCTCCTCGGCGTCCTGAGCGTCCTCCGTCGTCCGCTCCTGAAGCGCGGTCCGGTCGGTGTCGGTGTCGGTGTCGGTGTCGGTGTCGGTGTCGGTCGCGGGCTCGTCGCCCGTCGCCCGGCCGTCCCCGGCCTGCGCCGGGCGCGGCGTCGCCGGCTGCCCGAGCTGGCCGACCAGCAGCGACAGGAAGACCCCGCTCGCCGCCAGCAGCAGCAGCCGGGCGGCCAGCGCGGTGCCGATCCGCTCGTCCAGGGTGGCGCGCACCAGCGACAGGTCGAAGGCCTGCCCGAGCCCCGAGCCCCGCTCGTACGGGCCGCGCAGCATCAGCACCGCGACGGTGGAGACCAGCAGGGCCACCCAGCCGGTCATCAGCAGCCGCTGCACCGCGCGGTGCGCCGCCCCGGCCGGCCAGCAGGCCAGCACGAACGCGGCCGCGCCGATGAGCAGCGCGAACGCCCCGTAGGCGACGGCCCGGCCGGTGCCGTACAGCGCGGCGACCACGTCGTCGGCCTCGGCGCCGCTCAGCGCGGTGGTGGAGACGGAGGTGTCCGAGGGCGCGCCGACGGAGAAGGTGAACGCGCCGCCGATCGGGTGGGAGTCCTCGGAGACCGCGCGCCAGGCCACCGTGTAGGTGCCGTTGGCCAGGCCGCTGTTCAGCCCGACCCGGGCGGTGTTGTCCTTGCCGTCCGCGTGCGCGGGGCCGCCGGTGTCGACCGCCTTGCCGGCCGGGTCGAGGACCCGGACCGAGTCCCCGGAGAGCGACACCGCCTCGCTGAAGGTCAGCGTGACGGCCTGCGGCGCGGTCGCGACGACCGAGTTCTGCGCCGGGTCGGTGGACTGCAGGGTGGCGTGGGCGGCGGCGGGCCCGGCGCCGGCGAGCATCAGCGCGAGCACCGCGCCGAGCAGGCCCAGCAGCCCGACGAGCCGGCGGCGGGTGGTGGGGTTCGGCAACGCGGCCGTCAGCATCTCCTGGATCCCTTTACTGCTGGCCGGGGCGGTAGGTGAGTTCCCTGACCGGCACCTTGACCGAGACGGTGCCGGTCTTGGCGAAGGTCAGGTCGAGTTCGAGCTCGTCACCGAGGGCGGGGGCCTTCTGCCATCCCATGATCATGAGGTGGTTGCCGCCGCGCGCGAGCTCCAACGCGCCGTGCGCCGGGACGTCCAGGCGCTCGACCTGCTCCATGGTGGACTCGGTGGAGCGGTGCATGGTGACCGACCGCGCGGCCGGGCTGGAGACCTTGACCAGCTGGTCCTCGCCGCCGTCGTTGCGCACGGTCAGGTAGCCGGCCGCCATGCCGCCCGCCGGGGGCAGCGGGATGTAGGAGTCGGCGACGCTCAGCCGGGCCGGCCCGTCGGCCGTGTCGCCCCCGCCGCCCGCGCCGCAGGCGACCAGGATGGCGCCGGCGCCCAGTGCCGTCGCCAGCGCTGTCCCCGCGAGCGCGGTCCGCCGGAAGCCCCTCGCGCCGCCGATGCCCTTCATGCCGCGACCCCCCGGGCGAGCAGCGGGAGGTCGTGCTCGTAGGTCTTCTCCTCCGTACCGCTGAGGTAGAGGACGTGCGCCTTGTCGTCGGAGGGCAGGAACGCCAGCACCTGCGCGCCGTGGGTGGAGGTGACCGTCCCGTCCGCGTTGACCACCGGGTCCTCGATCAGGATGCCGAGCGACTTGGCGGCGGCCTTGACCCTGGCCAGGTCCCCCGTGAGGCCTATGAAGTCCTTGCCCATCGAGTCCAGCCAGCTGCGCAGCACCTGGGGGGTGTCGCGCTGCGGGTCGGTGGAGACGAAGACGACGTCGACCTTCTGCCGCTCCTCGGGGGAGAGCTTCGTCATCGCCACGCCGATGTCGCCCATGGTGGTCGGGCAGACGTCCGGGCAGCTGGTGTAGCCGAAGAACAGCAGGGTGCTCCGGCCGGCGGTCTTCTGCCGCAGGTCGTAGGCCTGGCCGGCGGTGTCGGTCAGCTGGAGGTCGGGCTTGTCGAAGTGCTTGTTGAGCACGGTGCCCTGGTACGGGGAGTCGGCCTTCTGCTGGGTGACCTTGGCGGGGCCGGTGCCGCCGCCGTCGGAGCCGCAGGCGGTCAGGGTGAGGGCCGCGGCGAGCGCGACGGCGGCGGCGCCGGCCAGACGGGCGGTGCGGAGGGTGCGGGGCATGGGGGATCCGATCGTGCGCGGTGGATCACCGGCGGGGCCGCACCCGGGTGCGGTACGGGTGCGGCCCCGCCGGTGCGGGGGTCAGGAGGCCGAGCCGCCGTTCTTGCGGCGCAGGCCGAGGACGCCGAACGCGGCGCCGATCAGGCCGACCACGATGCCGACCACGGCGAGCACGCGGGCGGTGGAGTCGCTGCTCTTGTCCGAGGAGTCCGCGGCGGCCTCGTCCTTGGCGTCGCCGTGCCCGTGGCCGTCGGCGGCGGCCGACGGGGAGGCGGTCACGCCGTGGCCGTCGCCGGCGGCGGCCTTGGAGAGGGTCAGCACGGGGGCGGGCTTGGCCGGCTCGGGCTGGCCGTCCTTGGCCTCGTCGATCCAGCGGACGACGTCGCCGTTGTCGTAGCTCTGCAGCGCCTTGAAGATCATCTTGTCGGTGTCGGTCGGCAGCGGGCCGAGCGAGACGCGGAACTCCTGGAACTGGCCGGGGGCGATCTTGGTGCCTGCGTCGGCGGTCCAGGTGATCTTGGAGACGGCCTCGTTGACGTCGTTGCCGTGCACCTTGATCGGCTTGTCGAGCTTGGACTTCTCGACCACCGCGGTCCACCCCGGCATCGGGAGGGTGCGGACGGAGGCCAGCGGGTGGTCCAGCGGGAGGTTGACCTCCAGCTTCACCGTGGAGGCGGTGTCGTTCTCGTTCGGCACCCGGAAGTCGACCGCGGTGTAGCCGCCCTGCTGGGCGCTGCCCGGGTTCACGGTCACGTGCGCGAAGGCCGGGCCGGCCAGCACCACGACGGACGTGGCGGCGGTGAGGGCGACGGCGGCGATGCGGCGGGCGGGAAGGGAACGCATGATTCGGGTCTCCGTTCGGAGGCTCGGCGGCAGGACCGCTCCCGGACACGGTGATCCGTGCCTCGGCGGGGCCGCGCGGCGTGGGGACGAGTGGGGGGCCGCCGGCCGCGGGACGCGGCGGGGACGGCTCGGCTGCCGCGTACGCCCGGAGCCCGGTCCGGCGGCCCTGGCGGGCACACCGTCGACGGCGGGTCAGTACGCGAGGGCCCCGAACGGTGGGCCGCGCCGCACCACGCTGTGCCGCAGCGCGGTGCGAGCCGGCGGCCGGCTGTCCCCGGCGCGTGCGCCGGACCGGCGGGCGGGCCCGCCGGGCGTGCCGAGCAGACCGCCCAGCACTGCCGCGGCCAGCGCGAACGCCGTCCGCAGCGGAGTGGCCCAGTGCTCCCGGGCGGCCGTGGCGGTGATCCTGACCAGCCGCCAGAGCGCCGCCTCGCCGCGCCGCAGCCACCAGCCGGCCACCAGGGCGGCGGCCAGGTGGCCCGCGAGCATCGACGGCGTCATGCCCAGCAGGCCGCCCTGCCACCAGGGCGCGACGGCGTACGCCTGCGGGTCCAGGCCCGCGTTGGCGACCAGCTGTTCGGCGGACGGGCTGCCGGGCAGGCCGGCCAGCGTGCCGGGCCGGGCCTCGTTGCAGATCAGCCGCCCGGCCACCTGGGGCAGGGTCAGCGGGCCGGAGCCGCCACCGTGGTGCATCCCGGCCATCGCGCCGGCCGCCGCGGTGGCGTGCCCGCCGAAGGCGTGGAACAGGCAGTGCAGCCCGAGCTGGCCCGCACCGAGCGCACCGGCGATGGCGCCGAGCGAACGCTCCCGCCCGCCGAGGGCCACCGCGAGCACCAGGACGGCCGCGAAGCCGGTCGCGAGCGCGGGCGGTGCCACGTTCCCGCCGCCGGCCAGGGCGTGCCCGGTGGCCGCGATCAGCGTGCAGACCAGGGCGAACGGGACGGCCCGCGCAAGCCGCAGGTCCCAGGCGGCGGCCCCCACCGGCGCGTCCGGTGCGAGGGCGCCCGGGTGCGGGGCGGTGGCGAGGGCAGTCATGGCCGGGCCATCATCTCATCGCCCACCGCGCCGTCGTTGGCAGGGTGGGAAATCCCGGGGGCCGGTTCGACGGTTCCCGCCGGGCGGGCGACGCGGATTGTCGGACAAGCCCCACGAATGCCCCGTTCGGCCCCGGCGTGCGGCCCCCGGTGTGCGCCGCTCGGCACAGACCACGGCCCCAGTCCATCCGCCGAACGGGCGGTAGCGGACCTCCTGCACGGTTCACCGCGGGATCGCCCGGAGATACCTAGTTGTATGTGGAGCCGCAGCCAGGAGGGACCTCCCGTGGACATCTGGTGGACTCTGCACCTCAAGCGCGACCCGGCCAGCGTGCCGCTGGCCCGGCGCATCCTGCTCGGTGCCATGGCGACGGCGGGCGTCGACCCGCAGATCGCCGACGACCTCGGCGTCGCCCTCAGCGAGGCCTGCGCCAACGCGGTGGAGCACGGTGCCGGCGGGCGGGCGGACGACGGTTTCCAGGTCACCGCGTCGATCAGCGGGGACCTCCTGCGGATCGAGGTGACGGACTCAGGCCCCGGCCTCCCGGCGCCGGCGGCCCCCGCGCCGCTCCCGCTGCGCCGGCCGGCCGCCCCGCCGGCCCGCCCGGCCCCGCACCGCCGCGCCCGGCGCGGCCGCGCCAGCGTCCCCGGCCCGGTCCTCACCGCACACCGCTCCCGCCGCGAGGACCGCCCCTACGACACCCACGTCCTGCCGCCCTGTCGCCCCGGGGCCCCGGCGCCCACCCTCCGCCCGGTCGACCTCGACACCCTCCCCGACCTCACCGCCGAGTCCGGTCGCGGCCTGTTCCTGATCCACGCCCTGACCGACCACGTCCAGCTCCGCAACCACCCCCTGCGCGGTGCGATCGTCAGCTTCGACAAGGTCCTCAAGTGGCAGGACGACGCCCTGCTGCGGGCCTGCTGACCGGAGAAGGGGTACGGGCGGTGCGCCCGTACCCCTTCTCCGGTCATCGCTGCCGGTGTCAGCTGTGCGAGCCGGCCTTGCGGCGGCGCAGCACGAGCAGGGTGCTGGCGCCGGCGGCCAGGACGGCGGCGCCGCCGAGGGCGATCGGGAGGGTGTTGGAGCTGGAGCCGGTCTCGGCCAGGTGCGGGCCGGCGGCGGGGGAGGCGGAGGCCTTGGGGGACCCGGCGCTCGCGGGGGTGGTCGCGGCGCCGGTCTCGGCGACCTTGAAGTCGCCCTCGTAGTAGCCGTAGAACTGGGTGCAGGCGTTCGGCTTGTCGTTGGCCGGGGTGGGGACCTTGTCGTTGTCGAACGCGTCCGAGCCGGAGTCGTAGTTGGCTCCGTACTTCCCGGCCGGGGCCTTGGCGGTGGCGGCGATCCGGATCTGGACGGTGTGCTTCTCGCCCTTGGCCAGCTTGAAGTCGGGCGCCGGCAGGTGGCGGTCGTCGAGCTTCGCGGGCTTCCAGCCGGAGCCGGTGTTCAGCTGCACGTCGAAGAACTCGGTGCTCCACTCGACCGGGCGGTCCCCGTCGAACTCGTCGGTGACGTAGAAGGAGTTGTGGACGGCGGGCAGCTCGACGCCGCTGTTGTTCTCCCAGGTCACGGTGATCTCGGCGGCCGGGCCGCCCTTGACCAGGGTGGTGCCGTACAGGCCGGTGCCGGTGACCTTGAGGAGCGAGCTCTGGTACACGCCGCCGTGGCAGCGGTTGCCGACCGTGGGCGTCGGCGCCGGGGTGGTCGGCCGGACGGTCGGCGTGGCGGTGGTGGTGGCGCCGGCGCTCGGCGAGGCGGTGGCGCCCGTCGAGGGGGTGGTCGGCGCGGTCGGCGTGGCCGTGCCGGTCGGCGGGGTCGACGGGGTGCTGGTCGCGGTCGGGCTCGGCGAGACGGCGACCGCACCGGCGGTGGCCGCACCGACCGTCGCACCGAGGGACAGTGCGAGCAGCGTGGAGGCGGCCAGGAGGCGGGAAGAGCGCACGATCATTGCTCCAGCTTTGGGTGAATTGTGTCTGAATGAGGGCGACTTGGGGCCTGGCGATGATCGCCGGCGGGTCGCGCCGCCGCACCCTATCGGGGGCCCGGCGAAGGGTTCCGGCCGGGGTGGCCGAAAGCCGACTACGCTGGCGCGATGGGTGCGGTGGGCGAGTGGGATCTGCGGCGACTGCGGGTGCTGCGGGCGGTCGACGAGTGCGGCACGGTCACGGCGGCGGCGGAGCGGCTCCGCCTCTCGCCGTCCGCGGTCTCCCAGCAGGTGTCGGCGCTGGCCAGGCAGTTGGGCGCGCCGATGCTGGAGCCGTACGGGCGGCGGGTCCGGCTGACCAGTGCGGCGCGGCTGGTGCTGCGCCACGCGGAGCTGGTGTTCGGGCAGTTGGAGCGGGCCGAGGCGGAGCTCGCGGGGTATCTGCACGGCGAGGCGGGCGAGGTGCGGGTGGGCGCCTTCGCCACCGCGATCGGCGGGCTGCTCGTCCCGGCGATCGCCCGACTGCGCGAGGACGCGCCGCGGTTGGCGGTGCGGGTGGTGGAGGCCGAGGCGGCCGGGGCGTACGGGCTGCTGGCGGCGGGGGACGTCGACCTGGCGCTCTCGCTCGCGGTGCAACCGGCCGGCGGCGACCCCCGGTTCGTCGAGTCGGTGCTGCTCAGCGACCCGCTGGACGTGGCGCTGCCGCCCGGGCACCCGCGGGCCGACTCCTCGGGCCTGCGGCTCGCGGACCTCGCCGACGAGCCGTGGATCTACGGCGCGGCCGGCCCCTGGCGGGAGATCACACTGGCGGCGTGCGCGGACGCCGGGTTCGTGCCCGAGCGGGCGCACACCGCGGCGGACTGGTCGGCGATCCTGGCGATGGTGGCGGCCGGCCTCGGGGTGGCGCTGGTGCCCCGGCTGGCCTCGGCGGGGCGCGGTGGCGGGGCGGTGGTCCGGGCCCTGCCCGCCGACCTGCCGACCCGCCGGGTGGTCGCCGCGGTGCGCACGGGGACGGAGGGGACGCCGCCGCTGCGCCGGGTGCTGGCGGCGTTGGCCGAGGTGGCGGCGACCGTTCAGTCGGAGTGAACGGTTTGCTCAGTTCTTTGTGATGGACCTGATCAGTCCCCCGGGGTCATGGTGGACGCATGGCCACCGACACCACTGCCCGGACCCTGCCCGACGCCGACGCGCTGCCCTACGCGGGCGGCAACCCGTACGCCGACTACCGCTCCGCCACCTTCGCCTTCACCACGCTGACCGACCTGGCGGACCGCCGGCTCGGTGGCGCCGTGATCGCCGCCAACGACGAGCTGTTCGCCGAGCGGGAGAACCTGCTGCTGCCCGAGCCCGCCGAGTTCCGCCCGCACACCTTCGGCAACAAGGGCCAGATCATGGACGGTTGGGAGACCCGCCGGCGCCGGGGCGCCGCCGCCGGCCGCCCGCACCCGACCGCCGAGGACCACGACTGGGCACTGATCCGCCTGGGAGTGCCGGGAGTCGTGCACGGCGTGATCGTCGACACCGCGCACTTCCGGGGCAACTACCCGCAGCAGATCGGCCTGGAGGGCACCGAGCTCCCCGGCACCCCGGGCCCGGAGGAGCTGCTCGCCGACTCCACCGTCTGGCACCCGCTGGTGCCCCGCTCGCCGGTGCGCGGCCACGCCGCCAACGGCTTCGCGGTCGAAGACGGCCGTCGTTTCACCCACCTGCGGCTCAGCCAGTACCCCGACGGCGGCATCGCCCGGCTGCGGGTGCACGGCGAGGCCCGGCCGGACACCGCCTGGCTGGCCGCCCTCGGCACCTTCGACCTGGCCGCGATCGAGCACGGCGGCGCGGTCGAGGACGCCTCGGACCGCTTCTTCTCGCCGCCGGCCAACCTCGCTCTGCCCGGCAAGTCCCGGGCGATGGGCGACGGCTGGGAGAACCGCCGGCGCCGGGACGACGGCCACGACTGGGTCCTGCTGCGGCTCGCCGGACGCGGCGCGATCCGCGCCGTGGAGATCGACACCGGCTACTACGTGGGCAACGCGGCCGGCTGGGCCGCCCTCTACGGCCGGGACGACCGGGCCGCCGACCCGCAGGAGTGGTTCGAGCTGGTGCCCCGCACCCGGCTCCAGCCCGACGCCGTCCACCGTCTGGTGCTCGACGCGCCCCGGCCGGCCACCCACGTCCGGCTCGACGTCTTCCCGGACGGCGGCATCGCCCGGCTGCGGCTGCACGGCAGCCTCGTCTGATCGGAGGGCGGGCGCCGTCCCCGGCCCCGGTTGCCGGTGTCCGACGGCCGCCGGACGATGGAGGAATGATGCACCAGATGCGCGCCGAGTACGGTGACGGCGGCCCGTCCGCCGGGGTGAGGCTCTGGCACGTGGTCCGCGGCTCCGAGGCCGTCGCCATGTGCGGTCGGGAGCTGGACGCGGGTGCGCAGCTGCGGGATCCGGTGGACTGGGGCAAGACGCCCGAACTCTGCTGCCACACCTGCGGCGCGTACTACCTGCGCGAGACGCCGTACCTGGCGACCGAGCACCCGTAGCCCGGACGTCCTAGCCTGGTCGGCATGGACGAATCCCTGGTCCGCCCGCGGTCGTTGGCCGACGAGGTCGCTCGGCTGCGGGCCGGGCGCCCCGGCCCGGCCGCGCACGCCGACCGGCTCTGCGGCCGGATCGAGCGGCTGGACCCGCTGCTGCACACCTTCGTGCCCGAGCCCGGGCGCCCGGAGCGGCTGCGGGCCGAGGCCCGCGCGCTGGTGGCGCGGTACCCCGATCCGCGCGCCGCGCCGCCGCTGTACGGGGTGGCGGTCGGGATCAAGGACATCGTCCACGTCGACGGCCTGCCCACGCACGCCGGATCGGCGCTGCCGCCGGGCGTGCTGGCCGGGCCGCAGGCCGCCGTGGTGGACCGGCTGCGGGCCGCGGGCGCGCTGGTGGCGGGCAAGACGGTCACCGCCGAGTTCGCCGGCGGCGCCCCTGGCCCGACCCGGAACCCGCACCGCCCCGGGCACACCCCGGGCGGCTCCAGCAGCGGTTCGGCGGCGGCGGTCGCGGCCGGGCTGGTGTCGCTGGCGATCGGCACCCAGACGGTCGGTTCGGTGATCCGGCCGGCCGCCTACTGCGGGGTGGTGGGCTTCCGGCCGACGTACGGGCGGATCCCGACGGACGGGGTGCTGCCGAACGCGCCGAGCTTCGACACCCTCGGCCTGTTCACCGCCGACCTCGCCGGTGCGGCGCTGGCGGCGCCGCTGCTCTGCGACGACTGGCGGGGCGACTGGCGGGGCGTCGGCCGGGGCGACGGGCACCCCGAGGACCGGCCGCCCGTCCTCGGGGTGCCCGTCGGGCCGTACCTGGAGCAGGCCGGGCCGGCGGCGCGGGCGGCCTTCCGGGAGCAGCTGGACCGGCTCGCCGCGGCGGGGGCGACGGTGCGCGAGGTCGACCTGCTGCCCGACTTCGCGTGGCTGGTGCGGCAGGTGCGGACGATCAACCGCTTCGAGCAGGCGCGCAGCCACGTCGACTGGTTCGCCCGGTTCGGCAACCTCTACCGGCCGGAGACGGCGGCCGGCATCCGGCACGGCCAGTCCGTCCGGCCGGAGGACTACGGGACGGCGCTGCGGGCCCGCGAGCACGCCCGCGCCCGGCTGGCCGACGCCTGGGCGGCCGCGGGGGTGGACCTGCTGGTGGCGCCCTCCGCCACCGGGCCGGCCCCGCTCGGGCTGGGCAGCACCGGTGACGCGGTGATGTCCCTGCCGTGGAGCTACGCCGGGCTGCCGGCGCTCAGCCTGCCCGCCGGGGTGAGCGCGGACGGCCTGCCGTTCGGTCTCCAGGTGGTCGGCGCGGCCGGCGCCGACGAGCTGCTGCTCGCCCGGGCGGCCCCGCTGGAGCGGGCCCTGGGCGGGCCGGTCGGCTGAGCGGCGCGGCGGGTACGGTCAGCGCCGGTCGCGCTGCTCGTCGGGGAAGCGGGGGCCGCCGATCAGGAACAGCAGCGCTGCGGTCGGGAAGCCGATCGAGGCGACCACCAGCACGATGAACTCCCAGAACATCCGTCGCTCCTCGTCCTCGTCAGTCCCGTGCCGGTCGGCCCCTCGAAGGAGCGCGCAAACCCGACGGGCCCTGATTGGCCGAATTGTCCAGTCGATATCCGACGGTATGGGTGAATTGCCCCCACTGCCACCGGACAGCCCCGGCCGAGCCCGGACACGCGGCGTGCACGGGTCTGGGCGCACGCCCCACCCGACGTCCACACTGTCGGGATGCAGGTACAGCTGGCAGGGGAAGCACGGCGGCCGGACCACGAGAGCGAGGACTTCGCGGCGGCCTCGCCGGAGGCGCTCGTACTGCTCGACGGGGCGAGCTCGCCGACCGGCCTGGAGTCCGGGTGCCGCCACGGCACCCCGTGGTACGTACGGCGGCTGGGGGTGCACCTGCTGGCCCGGCTCACCGACCGGGCGGACCGCTCGATCGCCGAGTGCCTGGCCGACGCCATCGTGGAGACGGCCGCGCTGCACGGCGGTCGCTGCGACCTCGCCCACCCCAACACGCCCGCCGCCATGGTGGTCGCCGCCCGGCGGCACGGCGCCGCACTGGAGTACCTGGTGCTCGGGGACTCGCTGCTGGTGCTGCAGTACAAGGACGGCCCGCCCAGGGTGATCGGGGACAACCAGCGCTTCCCCAGCGGTGAGGAGCTGCGCCGCCAGGTCTGGTCGACGGTGCCCGGCTCGACCGAGCGCGCCGCACTGCACCTGGAGTACGCGCTGGCCGTCCGGGCCGTCCGGAACTCGGGCGGCGGCCCGTGGATCGCCGCCGCCAGCCCCAAGGCCGCGCAGCACGCCGAGACCGGCTTCGTCGACCTCGACCGGCTGCACGCGGTGGCCGCGCTGAGCGACGGCGCCTCGCGCTACACCGAGCGCTTCGGCCTGGGCAGCTGGGCGGACGCCCTGCACGTGCTCGCCGAGTCGGGGCCGGGCGAACTGATCGCCCAGGTGCGGGCGGTCGAGCGGTCGGACGCGGCCTGCGAGCGCTGGCCGCGCGGCAAGGCGCACGACGACGCCTCGGCCCTCTACGCGCTGCTGTAGCGGACCGCGGCGGGGCGGCGAACGGCGGGGCCGTCCGCCCGATATGGGCGCGGTATAGGAGCGGGCGGCACCGTGGCGGTGCTGATAGATCGGCATCTCCATGGCCACACCCCTCCCCCGAAGGACGCTCATGACCGACTCCGTGGCGCTGTGGTTCCGCACCTACCACACGGCTCCGGCCCCGCGGCTGCGGCTGGTCTGCTTCCCGCACGCCGGCGGAGCACCCACCGCCTACTGGTCCTGGGCCCGCGAGCTGCCCGAGGACATCGAGGTGCTGTCGGCCTGCTACCCGGGCCGGCAGGACCGCCTCGGCGACCCCTACGCCCCCTCCGTCCACGCGATGGCGGACGAGATCGCCGCCGCCCTGGCCGGGCTGGCCGCCGACGGGGTGCCGCTGGCGCTGTTCGGCCACAGCATGGGCTCGGTGGTCGCGCACGAGGTGACGCTGCGGCTCGGTGCCCAGCACGGCGTGCGCCCGGTGCGGCTGTTCGTCTCGGGCTCCGAGGCCCCGCACCGCCGTGAGCGCGAGGAGTCGGCGGCCGCGGACGACACCGAGTTCCTCGCCGAGCTGCGCCAGCTCGGCCACAACTCGCTGGCCGACATGGACCCGGGCCTCCTGGAGCTGGTCCTCCCCAGCATCCGGGCCGACTACCGGCTGTCGGCCGCCTACCGGCCCGACCCCGCCGCCGGCCGCCACCGGGTGCCGGTCGTCGCCTACGTGGGGGCCCGGGACGCCGAGTGCGAGCCCGAGAACGTCGCCGCCTGGTCCGACACCACCAGCGCCGGCTTCGAACTGCGGATCTTCCCCGGCGACCACTTCTACCTGCAGGCCCAGGAGAAGCAGCTGCTCGCCCACATCGCCGGCCACCTGCGGTCCGACCTGCGGCTGCGCCAGGTGCTCGGCGCCGGCCGCGCCTGAACCCCGCCCCGCCCCCGGCCGGGTCCCCCCGTCGCCGTCCCGCCGGCGCCGCCGTCCCCCACGCCATCGTCCACCCCTGACCGAAATGAGGCCGCCCTGATGGCCGATCACCTGGTGACCCGACTGGAGCGGCACGGCCGCGAAACCCCCGACCGCACCGCCCTGGTCTTCGTCGAGGCCACCTCCGACGGCTGGTCGGAGCAGCCGCTGAGCTTCGGGGACCTCGACCGCAAGGCCCGCTCGGTCGCCTCCTGGCTGCGTGAGCGGTGCGCCGTCGGCGAGCGCGTGATGCTGCTGTACGGGGCCGGGCCCGAGTTCGTGGCCGCACTGGCGGGCTGTCTGTACGCGGGCGTGGTGGCCGTTCCGGCGCCCCAGCCCAGCACCCAGCGCGGCCACAGCTCCCGCACGGACGGCATCGTGCGGGACGCCGACATCCGCCTGGTGCTGACCGACGCGGCCAACCACGGGACGGCCGTCGCCATGCTGGAGCAGGCCGGTGACACGGAGCTGCCCTGCGTGGCCACCGACCTGCTGGAGCTGGCGCCCGCCCCCGACTGGCAGGTGCCGCCGACCGCCGACGACGACCTGGTGTTCATCCAGTACACGTCGGGCTCGACCAGCTCGCCCAAGGGCGTGATGGTCACCCAGCGCTCGCTGCGCCACAACATCGGCCTGATCGCGCGTGCCTTCGCGCTGGAGCGCGACAGCCGCGGCGCCTGCTGGCTGCCCCAGCACCACGACATGGGCCTGATCGGCGCCCTGATCGCGCCGCTGTACGTCGGCGCCGTCGGCTACCAGCTCGCACCGATGGCCTTCCTGCGCCGCCCGCACGTGTGGCTGGAGCTGATCAGCAGCCGGCGCGCCACCCACACGGTCGCCCCGAACTTCGCCTACGACCTGTGCGCCCGCCGGGTGACCGACGCCCAGCTGGCCGGACTGGACCTGGGCAGCCTGGTCAGCGCGGGCAACGGCGCGGAGCCGGTCAGCGCCGCCACCCTGCAGCGGTTCACCGGGCGGTTCGCCCCGGCGGGCTTCCGGCTCGACCAGTTCAACCCCTGCTACGGCATGGCCGAGACCACCCTGCTGGTCTCCGGCACGACGCGCGGCGAGACACCGGCCCTGACGGCCGTCGACGCCGAGGCGCTCGCCGCCAACGAGCTGCGCCCGGTCGCCCCGGGCGCCGACGGCCCGCTGCTGGTGAGCAGCGGGACCGTCCACGACCTCGACGTGCGGATCGTCGACCCGGCCACCGCCGCCACCCTCCCGGACGGCGGGATCGGCGAGATCTGGGTCCGCGGCGACAGCGTGGCCGCCGGCTACTGGCGCAACCCCGAGGCGACCGGGGCGACCTTCCGCGCCGTCACCGCGGAGGGTGCGGCGGGCTACCTGCGCACCGGCGACACCGGCGCCCTGCACGAGGGCCGGCTGTACGTCACCGGGCGGATCAAGGAGGTCCTGATCATCAACGGTCGCAACCTCTACCCGCACGACATCGAGCGCGAACTCGCCTCGCTGGACGAGGCGTTCAACGGACTCAGCGGCAGCGTCTGCACGGTGCCGGGAGCCGGCGAGCAGATCGTGGTGATGCACGAGGTACGCCGCCGCCCCGGCGCCCCCGAGGAGCTGACCGACTTCGCCCGGCAGCTGCGCGGCCGGCTCGCCGAGCGGGTCGGCGTGCGGATCCCCAACCTGGTGCTGCTGCGGCCCGGCCAGGTCCGCAAGACCACCAGCGGCAAGGTGCAGCGCTCGCTCATGCGCGAGCTCTTCATGACCGGAGCGCTGGAGCCCGTGGTCGAGGACCTCGACCCGGCCACCGCCGCCCGCTACCGCAGCACGGCCGGTGCGCGATGACCCACGCCGCGACCCACGCCTCCCGGCGGATCGCCGAGGAGTTGGACCGCGCCCTCGGCGACCCCGAGGACGGCGGACGGCTGTTCTCCTACGCGCGCTGCGGCGCCCTGGACGACCGGGAGGAGTTCCCGGTCGAGATCTGCCGCGAGCTGGACCTGCTGGGGCTGCCCCGGCACTACGTCCCGGCCGAGTACGGCGGGGCGCTGGAGAGTTACGAGCACGTCCTGCAGCTGATGCGGGCCGTCGCCCGCCGGGACCTCACCGTCGCCATCGCGCACGGCAAGACCTTCCTGGGCGCGGTGTCGGTCTGGGTCGGCGGCAGCCGGGAGCAGGCCGAGCAGCTGGCCGCCCGGGTGCTCGACGGGACGGTCGTCTCCTGGGGCCTGACCGAGCGCGACCACGGCAGCGACCTGCTGGCCGGCGAGGTCGTCGCCGTGCCGACCGGGGACGGCTACCGGGTGAGCGGCGAGAAGTGGCTCATCAACAACGCCAACCGGGGCCGGCTGGTCTGCCTGCTGGCCCGCACCGGCGAGGCCGGCGACGCGCGCGGCTTCAGCCTGCTGATGATCGACAAGTCCGGCCTCGCGCAGCCCGGCTACCGGCCGCTGCCGGCCGTGAAGCTGCACGGCATCCGCGGCGCCGACATCAGCGGGGTGGCCTTCACCGACGCCCGGGTGCCGGCCGACGCGCTGGTCGGCGGCGAGGGCGACGGCGCCGAGATCGTCCTCAAGAGCCTCCAGCTGACCCGCACCATGTGCGCCGCGCTGTCGCTCGGCGCCGCCGACAACGCGCTCACGCTGGCCACCGGCTACGCCCTGGAGCGGCAGGCCTACGGCCGGCTGCTGGCCGAACTCCCGCAGACCCGAAGGCTGCTGGCGCAGTCGTACGCGGACGTGCTGCTCGCCGAGGCGGTGAGCACGGTGGCCGTCCGCAGCATCCACGCGCTGCCCGGCGAGCTGGCCGTCTCCTCGGCCGTCACCAAGTACCTGGTGCCCACCCTGGTCGACCAGGTGATCGACCGGCTCGGCACCGTGCTCGGGTCGCGCTCGCTGCTGGTCGGCGAGACCTACCAGCACGGCCGCTTCCAGAAGGTCCAGCGCGACCACCGGATCGTCGGCATCTTCGACGGCAACTCGCTGGTCAACCTGCACGCGCTGATCAACCACTTCCCGCTGCTGGCCCGCCAGTTGCGCAAGCGGACGGTGGACGAGGCCGGGCTGGCCGCGGCCGCCGACCTGGGCGCGCCGCTGGCGCCCCTCGCCCGCGAGCGGCTCAGCCTGCTGCCGCGCGGCGGCTCCAGCGTGCTGCAGGCGCTGCCCGCCGCGGTGGCCGAGCTCGGACGGCTGGCCGCGCAGGGCACCGTCCCGGCCTCGCTCGGACGGCGGGCCGAGGCGCTGCTGGCCGCGGTCGACGGCCTGGCGGTCGAACTGGCCGCCCACCGGCCGACCCCGGTCGAGGCGCCACGCGCGGCCTTCGACCTGGCCGAGCGGTACGCCCTGCTGTACGCGGCCGCGGCCGCCGTCCAGCTCTGGCTGCGCAACCGCGAGGCGCCCGAGCACGGCCACGGCCTGTGGGCCGACGGGCTGTGGCTGGAGGCGGCGCTGGCCCGGGTGCTGACCCGGCTCGGCCACGGCCCGCGGCGCCCGGTGCCCGGCGACGACCTGCTGGAGCGCCTGGTGCCGTTCCTGGAGGACCAGCAACGCACCGGCACCCTCCCGTCCCTGCTGTACTACCCCCTGGTGAAGGGCAGCCGATGACCACCGTCACCATCCCCGACTGCTACGGCGATCTGGGCACCCCGGCACCGCTGGAGACCCTGTTCGGCGACCCCGAGTACCAGGACAACCCGCTGGGCTTCGCCGCCTTCGTGGCCGCCGACGAGCGCGGCGACCTGCTCTCGGCCGGCGAGCGCGTCCTGGACGCCTACGGGCTGGGCGCCGAGTTCGTGCCGCGGCGGCTCGGCGGCCGGCTCGACCGGGCCGACCGGCTGGCCCGGGTGCTGCGCCCGCTGTTCCGCCGCGACGCCGCGCTCGGCCTCGGTCACGGCGCCAGCAACCTGGTCGGCGCGGTCAACGTGTGGGCCCAGGGCGGCGATCAGCAACAGCGCTGGCTCGCGGACGTCCTGTGCCGCAACGGCCGGATCGCCGCCGCCTACACCGACATGTCCACCGGCAACGACGTCTCGAACACCGCCTTCCGCGGCACCCTGCGGCAGGACCACCTGGTCCTCGACGGCCGCAAGGAGATCATCAACAACCTGGCCCGCGCCGAGGCCGTCACCGTGCTGGCCCGCACCAGCCCGGAGCCCGGCAGCCGCAGCCACTCGATGGTGCTGGTCGACATGGCCACCGCGCCCCGCGACCGGCTGCGCTTCCTGCCGCGCTACCGCACCGTCGGCGTGCGCGCGATGTACCTGGGCGGGCTGGAGTTCGACGACTGCCCGGTGCCGGTGACCGCGGTGGCCGGCGAGGTCGGCGGGGCCATGGAGACCATCCTGCGGTCCTTCCAGGTCACCCGGGCGGTGCTGCCCGCCGCCGCGCTCGGCGCGGTGGACCAGCAGCTGCGCACGGTGACCGGCTTCGCGGTGGGCCGGCACCTGTACCACCGCACGGTGGCCGACCTGCCGCACGCCCGCTCGGTGCTCACCGACGCCTTCGTGGACCTCCAGGCGGCCGACGCCTTCGCCACCACGGTCTGCCGGGCGCTGCACCTGCTGCCCGGGCAGACCAGCGTCTACGCGGCGGCCGTCAAGTACCTGGTGCCGCTGCTCTTCAAGGACACCGTCGACGCCCTGGGCCAGGTGCTGGGCGCCCGCTCGTTCCTGCGCGAGGGGCCGCACGCGGTGTTCCAGAAGCACGCCCGGGACCTCCCGGTCGCCTCGCTGGTGCACGCCGGCGGCACGGTCTGCCAGGCCACCGTCATCCCGCAGCTGCCCCGGCTGGCCCGCGCCGCCTGGCTGGTCGGCGAACCGGCCCCGGCCGCCGTCTTCCACCTGGCCGGGGACCTGCCCGAGCTGGACTTCGACCGGCTGAGCACCACCGCCGGGCGGCACGACCCGCTGCTGGGGAGCCTGGTGGACGCGGCCGCCCGGGTGCGCGACGAACCGGTCCTGGGCCGGCTCGCCGCCCAGCTGGTGGACGAGCTGACCGCGCTCAAGCAGGCCTGCCAGGAGCTCGCGCCCCGGGACCGGACCCCGCTGGCCGGTCCGGTGAGCTTCGAACTCACCCACCGCTACGCGGTGCTGCTGGCCGCCGCCTGCTGCCTGGGCGTGTGGCTGAACAACCCGGACCACCCGGGCGGGTTCGCGCGCCGGCCCGACTGGGTCGTCGCGGCGCTGGCCCGGCTCACCGCCCGGCTCGGCTGCCCGCCGGTGCCCGGGGTGGACGCGGTCCGTCCGGCGGTGTTCCGCGAGCTGATGGACCGCTACGAGAGCGGTGCCGGATTCGACCTGATCGGCCGACACCTCGCCTGAGCATCCCGCCGGCTCCCGGCGGGAGCCGCCGGTGCCGCCCAGTGACAGGAAGAGAGCATGGGAAAGTTCGTACGGGTCGAGGAGACCGGGGCGGTGGCGACCATCCGGCTGCTGCGCCCGACCATCAGCGGCGCCGACCCGGTGCTGCCCGCGGAGCTGGCCGGGGCCGCCGAGCGGGTCGGTTCGGACCCGGCCGTCCGGGCCGTGATCCTCACCGGCGGCAGGCGGGTCTTCGGCTCCGGCGCGGACGTCGCGGCGATGGCCGCGTGCACCCCCGCCGAGGTGGACGCGTACACCGCCCGGCTGCACACCGGGTTCGCCGCGATCGCCGCGATCCCCAAGCCGGTGGTGGCCGCGATCGCCGGCTTCGCCCTGGGCGGCGGGCTCGAACTCGCGCTCTGCGCCGACTTCCGGGTGGCCGGGGCCGGGGCCGTGCTCGGCCTGCCGGAGATCGGACTGGGGATCATCCCCGGCACCGGCGGCACCCAGCGGCTGCCCCGGCTGGTCGGCCCGGCGCGGGCCAAGTGGCTGATCATGACCGGACGGCAGCTGGACGCGGCCGGGGCGCTGGAGATCGGCCTGGTCGACGAGGTCGTCCCCGACGCCGAGGTGCACGCCTGCGCCCAGCGGCTGGCCGAGCGGTTCGCCGACGGGCCGACGGCCGCCCTGGGCGCCGCCAAGCAGGCCGTCGACGAGGGCCTCGGTCGACCGCCGGCCGAGGGTCTGGACCTCGAACGGCACCGGTTCGCCGCCCTGTTCGCCACCGCCGACCAGCGGGAGGGCCTGCGGGCGCACCTCGCCGGGGAACCTCCGCGGTTCATCGGCCGCTGACCCGCCCACCCCACCGCAACGAAGGACGACGATGTCGAGCCCGCACCCCCTCTCCCACGCGCAACAGTCGCTCTGGTTCCTCTACCGGCTGGCGCCGGACGCCGCGGTCTACAACACCGGCGTGGCCCTCACCGTCCGCTCCGCCGTCGACCTGCCCGCCCTGGAGCGGGCGATCGAGGCCACCGCCGAGCGGCACGACATGCTCCGCTCGCTCTTCGCCGAGCACGACGGCGGGGCCGCCCGCACCGTCACCGACCGGCACCCGCTGGGCCTGGAGCTGCGCGAGCTGCCGGGCCTGGGCGACGAGCAGCTCCGCACCGCGGTCCGCGACGCGCTGCGCGAGCCGTTCCGGCTGGAGCGCGACGGCGCGTTCCGCTTCGTCCTGCTGCGCCGCGGCGCCGAGGACGCCGTCCTGCTGATGGCCGGCCACCACATCGGCACCGACGCCACCTCCAACTGGCTGATCCTGCGCGACCTGCTGCAGAGCTACCGGCGCGTGGTCGACGGCCAGGAGCCCGACCTCGCCCCCCTCGCGGCGGACTACGACGACTACGCGGCCCGGGAGCGCGACCTGCTCGGCTCGCCGCGCGGCGCCCGGATGGAGCAGTACTGGCACGGGTTCTGCGCCGGGGCGGCCCCGGCCGAGATCCCCACCGACCGCCCCCGTCCGGCGAGTTCGAGCCACACCGGCAGCACCTACCACCTGGACCTGAGCGGCCCGCGGGTGGCCGGGCTGCGCGAGCTGGCGCTGGCCGACGAGGTCTCGCTGTTCTCCCTCCTGCTCGGGATCTTCCAGGGCCTGCTGCACCGCTACACCCGGCAGAACGCCTTCCTGGTCGGCGCGCCGACCACCACCCGGCTGAGCCCGGCGACCCGCGAGGTGGTCGGGAACTTCATCAACACCCTGCTGTTCCGGGCCGACCTGGCGCCGGGGGCGAGCTTCCGCGACGCGGCCCGGGCCGTCGACGGGCAGGTCAAGGCGGGCCTCGGCCGGGTCGGCTACCCGTTCGAGCTGCTCACCCGGACGGTCAACCGGCCGCGGGTCGGCGCCGGCTCCGCCCTCTGCCGGATCACCTTCAACATGATCGGCACCAGCAGCCCCGACCCGCTGCTGCGGCTGCTGCTGGACGCCGCCGACGGCGCGCCGGCCGAGTTCGCCGGGCTGCGCATCGCACCTTTCGAACTCCCGCAGGCCGAAGGCCAGTTGGACCTCGCGGTGAACGTGCGGCAGAGCGTCGACTCGCTGGCCGTCGACTTCCGCTACGACGTCGACCTGTTCGACGAGGCCACCATCGAGCGCTTCGCCGGCTACTTCGTCCGGGCCGTCGACGCGGCCCTGGCCGACCCGGACGCCGCCGTCGCGCGCCTCGCCCTGGTGGACGCGGCCGCGATGGACCTGATGCTCGGCTTCGCCACCGGCGGGGGAGGGCGGCGCGTTGGCTGAGATCGTCCACCGGACCCTGCGGGTGGCCGGCCGGCGGATGCACGTCGCCGAGGCCGGCGAGGGGCCGCTGATCGTGCTGGTGCACGGCTTCCCCGAGCTCTGGTACTCCTGGCGCCACCAGCTCACCGGGCTGGCCGAGGCCGGCTACCGGGTGGTCGCCCCCGACATGCGCGGCTACGGGCTCAGCGAGTGCCCCGCCGAGGCCGGCCAGTACACCATCCACCACCTGGTCGGCGACGTCGTCGCGCTGATCGGCGCGCTCGGCGAGGACCGGGCGGTGGTGGCCGGACACGACTGGGGCTCCCAGGTCGCCTGGCACACCGCGCTGATGCGCCCGGACCTGGTCCGCGGCGTGGCCGGGATGAGCATCCCCTACCGGCCGCGGCCCGGCCTGCCGCCGCTGCCCGCGATGCGGCGCGCCATGGGCGAGCGCTTCTACATGCTGTACTTCCAGGAACCCGGCGCGGCCGAGCGGGAGTTGAGCCGCGACGTACCCGCCGCACTGCGCCGGCTGCTGGCCGGCACCAGCGGCGGCGCGGCGCCCTTCGATCCGGTCGTCCCGGACGGCGGCGGCTTCCTCGACCTGTACCCGGAGCCCGACCGGCTGCCCGACTGGCTGACCGAGCAGGACCTCGCCGTCTACGCCGGGGCGCTCGGCGCCACCGGCTTCACCGGCGGCCTGAACTGGTACCGGAACCTGCACCGCAACTGGGAGCTCACCGCCCCGCTCAACAAGGCCGCGATCCAGGTCCCGGCGCTCTACCTGGCCGGTACGGACGACTTCGTCATCCGCGGCCAGGACCCCGACCGGCTGGAGGACGAACTGCGGCGCTGGGCACCCCGGCTGCACCGCAGCGTGCTGCTGCCCGGCTGCGGCCACTGGACCCAGCAGGAGCGGCCGGCCGAAGTCACCGCCGCCCTGGCCGAGTTCGCGGCCGCACTGGACTGACCCGACATCCGTCACCACGCCTTCCCACGATTTCCGACCTTCCCGAGGAGTTACCACCATGACCACGTCCATCGAGCAGACCCAGGACCTCACCGAGCTGCGCGCCTGGCTCACCGACCGGGTGGCCTTCTACCTGGAGATCCCGGTCGAGCAGATCCGGCCGGACGTCAAGCTGGTCGAGTACGGCCTGGAGTCGGTCTACGCGCTGGCCCTGTGCGGCGACGCGGAGGACGAGTTCGACGTCGAGCTGGAGCCCACCCTGGCCTGGGACTACCCCACCATCGACGCCCTCTCCGGCCTGCTCGCCGAGAAGATCGCCGAGCAGGCCTGACCCCGCACCGACAGAGAGGAGACCGACCATGCGTGCCGCCATCACCCGTGGGGGCGCACTCGTCGTCGAGGAGGTCCCCGACCCGGTGCCGCAGGCCGGACAGGTGCTGGTCCGCACCCTGGCCTGCGGCATCTGCGGCTCGGACCTGCACGCCCTCGACGACCCCGACGCGTTCGGCGACGTCATGCGCCGCACGGGCGGGAGCACCCACGACATCCGCGAGGGGCTCGTGCTCGGCCACGAGTTCGCCGCCGAGATCGTCGACTACGGCCCGGGCACCGTCCGGGCTCTGCCGACCGGCACCGTGGTGTGCGGACCGCCGATCGGCTTCGGACCGCAGGGCAGCGGGATCATCGGCTACACGCCGGCCTTCCCCGGCGGCTTCGGCGAGTACATGATCCTCTCCGAGGCCTTCACCATGCCGGTGCCCAACGGGCTCGACCCGAAGACGGCCGCGCTCACCGAGCCGTTCTCGATCGCCGCCCGGGCCGTCCGACGGGCCGAGGCGGCCCCCGGCTCGGTCGCCGTGGTGATCGGCCTGGGCCCGGTGGGCCTGGGCATCGTCGCGGTGCTCAAGGCCAGGGGCCTGGGCCCGGTCGTCGCGGTGGACTTCTCGCCGCGCCGCCGGGCACTGGCCGAGCGCCTCGGCGCCGACATCCTGATCGACCCGGCCGTCGAGTCCCCGTACGACCGCTGGACCTCGCTCGGGGTGATCCCCGGGATGATGGACCGGATGGCCGCCGAGTACCGGGGCGTGCGGATCAAGGACGCCGTCATCTTCGAGTGCGTCGGCACGCCCGGCATGCTCGCCCGGGTCGTGGACGGGGCACCGGCCGGCGCCCGCATCGTGCTCGTCGGCGTCTGCCTGCGCCCGGACACCTTCGACCCCGGGGTGGCCGTCGGCAAGGAGCTGGACATCCGCGGCTCCTTCGGCGGCAGCCCGACCGAGTACCGCCAGACGCTGCGCGACATCGCGGAAGGCCGGATAGACGCCGGTGCCGTGATCACCGGGGTGACCGGCCTGGACGGACTGACCGGGGCGATCGCAGAACTCAGTGAGCCGGACCGGCACGCGAAGATCATCGTCGATCCTTCGCTGGACCGGCCCGTCGTCTGACCCAGCCAACCAAGCGTGGAGGACCAATGCTCGTCGACACGTCAGAACAGTCCGCGGCGGTGGGCCTGCTGGAACGCCCCGACCCGGCCGACCTCGCCCCGCCGTCCACCTACCGACGACTCCTCGACCTGTTCCACCAGGGGGACATCGCCTACCGGCTGATGGACCACCCGCCGGAGGGACAGACCACGCTCGCCAGCGAGCTGCGGGGCCACGAGCTCTCCGCCGCCGCCAAGTGCATGGTGGTCACCGTCACCAAGGGCGGCCGGCCCGCCCGCCACGTGCTGGCCGTGATACCCGGCGACCGCCGGGTCGACCTCAAGCAGGTCGCCCGGGTGGCCGGCGGCGGCAAGGCACGGTTCGCCGAACAGGACGCCGCCGAAGCGCTCGGCGCGACGGTGAGCGGGACGATCACCCCGTTCTCCTTCCACCCGGACCTCCAGGTCCTCGCCGACCCGGCCCTCTTCGACGTGCCGGAGCTGTACTTCAACGCCGCCCGGCTGGACCGGTCGGTCGCGATCAGGTCGGCCGACTACCTGCGGCTGGCCCGCCCCCAGGTGGTCCCGATCACCTGATCACCACAGGGCTCCACACAGGTGGCACTCCTTCTCGACAAGGGGTGCCACCTTCCCCTTTCCCCGGAACAGGCGCGACATGACACTCCTTCGGCCTGCCAACTACGGTGGGCGCATGACAACCGGCACAGCCCCGCGGCGGCTGCTCACCCTCGCGCTCGGCCGCGCGCCGTGGTCGGTGCTGGTCTGGCGGGACATCGTGTTCCTCTGCCTGGGCGTCCCGCTCCAGCTGGTCTCCTTCTCGCTCGTGGCGGTGCCCTGGCTGCTGTTCGTCGAACCCGCGGACGACTGGCTCTACTGGCCGCTGGAGATCACCCAGCTGATGCTGACCGTGGTCGGACCGCTCGCCTTCCTGCTGCTCTCGGTCACCGCCCTGAACGAGGCCCAGCACCGCCGGTTCCGCTACCTGCTCGGCCAGTCGATCCCGCGTGCCGGCCACAGCACGATCCGGCTCAGCTGGCGCGGGGTCGCCACCTCGTTCCGCTCGCAGGCCGCCTGGCGGCAGCTCGGCTATCACGTCCTGGCCGGGCCGGTGCTCGGGCTCGCCGGACTCGCCGTCCTGGCCGGCTGGCTCTACGGCATCGCCCTGGCCGGCGCCTACGGCTGGATCTGGGCGCTGCCCGACCAGGTCCGGTCGCGCGCCGCGGCGTTCACCGTCGGCGGCCTGCTGCTCGTCCTCGCGATGCCCTGGGTGACGGCGCTGGTGGTCGGCGCGGACGGCTACCTGGCCCGTCGACTGCTCGGGCCCAGCCGGGCCGAGCGCCTCGCCGAGCGCGTCGACGACCTGACCGAGGGCCGCAACGGCATGGTGGCCGCCGCCGACGCCGAACGGCGCCGGATCGAGCGCGACCTGCACGACGGCACCCAGCAGCGCCTGGTCGCCCTGGCGATGAACCTCGGCCTGGCCCGGGCCACCCTGACCGACGCCGGGCCGAACGCCGCGGGCGTCATCGTCAAGGCGCACCAGGAGGCGCTGGAGGCCATCGCCGAGCTGAAGCACCTCGTCCGCGGCCTGCACCCGGCGGTGCTGGACGACCGCGGCCTGGACGCCGCGCTGTCCGGCGTCGCCGCCCGCGCCCCGCTGCCCGTCGACCTGGAGGTGGCGGTGGACCGCCGCCCCCCGACGGCCATCGAGTCCGTCGCCTACTTCGTCGTCGCCGAGGCCCTCAACAACGTCGCCAAGCACGCCCGCGCCGAACGCGCCGCCGTGCGGGTGGACCGCGTCACCGACCGGCTGCGCATCGTCGTCACCGACGACGGCGTGGGCGGCGCCGACCAGAGCCGGGGCACCGGCATCGCCGGCCTGAGCCGTCGTGCCCGCTCGGTGGACGGCACCTTCCAGATCACCAGCCCCGTCGGGGGCCCGACCACCATCACCGTGGAGCTGCCGTGCGCGTCGTGATCGCCGAGGACTCCGTCCTCCTGCGAGTCGGCCTGACCAACGTCCTGGAGACGATGGGCTTCGAGGTGGCCGCCGCCGTCGGCGACGCCGAGGAGGTGCTCGTCGCCGTCGAGGAGCACCGGCCGGACGTCGCCATCCTCGACGTCCGGATGCCGCCCTCGCACACCGACGAGGGCGTGCGGGCCGCACTGGTGATCCGCCGTCGCTGGCCGGACACTGCCCTGTTGCTGCTCTCCCAGTACGTCGAGGAGCGCTACGCCGCGGAGCTGGTCGCCACCAACCCCAGCGGCATCGGCTACCTGCTGAAGGAACGCGTCGCGCACGTCGAGGAGTTCGTGGACGCGCTGCGCAAGGTCGCCGCCGGCGGCACCGCGCTCGACCCCGAGGTCGTCTCCCAGCTGCTGCTGCGCCGGCAGAGCGGCCCGCTCGACCGGCTGACCGAGCGGGAACGGGAGGTGCTCGCGCTGATGGCCGAGGGCCAGTCGAACTCCTCGATCGCCTCCGCGCTGGGGATCAGCGACAGCGCCGTCGGCAAGCACATCAACAGCATCCTCACCAAGCTCGACCTGCCCCGGGAGGACGCCGGCGGCCATCGCCGGGTCCGCGCCGTGCTGCGCTTCCTGGAAGGCCGCTGACCGGCCCCTCCGAAGCCTGTCCGGCCCTCGGGCCTTCCACCGCTAGTGGACGGTGCCGACGCCGGCCACCACCCGCTGGGCGCGGGTCCGCAGCTCGTCGAGCACGTCCTCGGAGTCCGGCGCGGACCCGCCGGCCACCAGGGCGGTCACCGTGTGGCTGTCGAAGCCCGCCGCCAGCAGCTGCCGCCAGTCCTCCGGCGTGGCCTGGACGTGGGTGACGCGCTGCGCGTCCACCAGGGCGACCAGCGCCGCCGGGTCCGCGGCCGCGGCCTCGGACGCCAGCACCACCCGGGCGCCGCCGGTGAGCGGCAGGTGCAGCTCCGCCGCCGCCCGGACCCCGGCCCCCGGAGCGGCCGCCAGCCAGGCGCCGCGCCGGATCCCGCCGAGCTCGGCCCGGACCTTCTCCAGCAGCCGGCCCAGCTCGCGGTGGTCGACCAGTACGCCGTCCAGCAGGCAGGCCGCCCCCTCCGGCGAGGCCGCGACCGGCAGCGCTCCGGCCGGTCGGGCGGCGAGCTGCGCCGCCTCGGCGTCCAGCCGCAGCACCCCGCCGGTGAAGCCCCCGGCCACCGCCCGATCGGTGATCAGGAAGGTGACCCGCGGGTCGACCGGCTCCGTCGCGGCGGCCGGGTCGATCAGCTGGTACGCGGCGCCGGCGCGCCACACGCCCTGGAGCACCGGGACCAGCTCGGCCCCGCGGGCCAGCAGGACCCCGACCACCGCACCCGGACCGACCGCGAGGGCGGTCAGGTGGTGCGCGATCCGGTTGGCGTACTCGTCCACCTCGCGGTAGCTCAGCGTGCGCTCACCCGTGACCACGGCCACCGCCTTCGGCGTGCGGGCCGCCTGCTCGGCGATCAGCCCGACGAGCATCGGCTGCTCCACCTCGGCTGCGGGCGCCCGCACGGGCACCGCGGGGGCCGGCAGGTAGCCGGCGGTCGCGTCCCCGTCCGGGTCGGCGGCCATCGCCTCCAGCACCAGCCGGTACATCGCGACGAGCTGCTCCAGCTGCGTCCGACCGAGCGCGCCGGCCCCGGTGCTGAGCCCGATCCGGCCGCCGGCGGCGATCACGGTCAGGGCGAACTCGTTGGAGCCGTCGTTCAGCGAGGCCCGGACGTCCACCGTGTCGCGGTCGACCTGGTGGAAGTCGAGGAACTCGAACATCACGCTCAGCGCCGCCCGGCCGTGCCCGGCCGCCCGCTGGATGGCGGGCAGCGGGTAGCGGCGGTGCGACCAGAGCTCGGTCTCGGTGCCGAAGACCTGCGCCACCAGGTCGCGCCAGGTCCTCGCGCCCCGGGCGGCCGGGAAGGGCAGGGTGTTGAGGTGCATGCCGAGCACCCGCTCCGCGCCCGGCGCCTCCAGACGGCCGTGGTAGACCACGCCCGTGTGGAAGGCCGGAGCCGTGCTCAGCGAGCCCATCACCGTGAGGTGCGCGGCCAGCAGCACCGTCTTGAGCGAGGTGTTCGCGCCGGTGGCCAGCGCCCGCAGCCTCTCCTCCAGGTCCGCGTACTCGACGTTGAGCAGCTGCGACCCGGCGCTCCGGTCCCGCCAGGTGGCGGGCAGCTCCAGCGGGCTGTGCCGGTCGACCACGTCCTGCCAGAAGGCCTGGTCGGCCGGGTCGGACAGGGCGGTCAGCTCGGCGGCGATGTAGTCCGCGTACCGGACCGCGGGGGCCTGGTGGGCGGCCGGCGTCCCGCCGTCGCGCAGCGTCCGGTAGGTGTCGAGCAGCTCCATCAGCAGCGAGTTGAGCGTCCAGCCGTCGGTGACGGCGTGGATGTGGCTCGCGGTGACCCGCCAGGCCTCGTCCGACTCGACGTGCACGGCGATCCGCAGCAGCGGCGCGGCCGTCAGCTCGAACCCGCGGGCCCGCTCCTCGGCCACGTAACCGCGCGCCCGCTCGGCCCGCTCGGCCTCGGTCAGGCCGCGCAGGTCGTGCACGGTGACCGGGACCTCGGCGGCGGCGTGCACCAGCTGGAGCGGCCGGCCGAACCCGGTCAGGTGCACCGAGGTGCGCAGCAGCTCGTGGCGGTCCGCCAGCAGTTCCAGGGCCCGCCGCAGCGCCGGTTCGGCGAACGGCAGGGTGTCCGGGATCCGGAAGGAGTTGATGTGGTGGTAGGCCGTGCCGCCCTCGCCCGTCATCAGCTCGACCAGCATGCCGGTCTGGATCTGGGAGAGCGGGTAGGCGTCGACCGCGTCGGCCGGAAGGTCCCGGCGGTCCTCCTCGTCGATCAGGGCGAACGGCTCGACGGCGGTGATCAGCGACCGGCCGTCGCCGCCGGGCAGTGCCGCGGCCAGGGCCGCGATCGTCCGCTGCTCGAACACGTCGCGGATGGTCACGTCGTGGCCGGCCTCGCGCATCGCGCCGACCAGGCGCACCGCGCGGATCGAGTCGCCGCCGAGGTCGAAGAAGCTGTCCTCGACGCCGACCGGCGGCAGGCCCAGCACCTCGGCCCAGACCGCCGCCAGAGCGGCCTCCAGCTCGGTGCGCGGCGCGACGTGGTGCTCGCCCACGACGCTCACCGCCTGCTCCGGCGCGGGCAGCGCCCGGCGGTTCACCTTGCCGTTGGTGGTCAGCGGGATCTGCGCCAGGGTGACGAACGCCGCCGGGACCATGTAGCCGGGCAGCGCCGTCGCCAGGTCCGACCGCACCGCCGCGAGGTCCGGGGTGTCGGAGCCGGCCGGCACCAGGTAGGCGACCAGCGACTTCTCGCCGGCCTCGTTCTGGTGCACGATCACGGTCGCCTCGGCCACCAGCGGGTGCTCGCGCAGCCGGGCCTCGATCTCGCCCAGCTCGATGCGGAAGCCGCGGACCTTCACCTGGCCGTCGATCCGGCCCAGCGACTCGTAACGGCCGTCGGGCAGGCGCCAGGCGAGGTCGCCGGTGCGGTACAGGCGGGAGCCGGCCGGGCCGTACGGGTCCGGCACGAACCGCTCGGCGGTCAGCTCGGGGCGGTTCAGGTAGCCGCGGGCCACGCCCGGGCCGCCCACGTGGATCTCGCCCGGCACGCCGTCCGGCACCAGGTGCCCGTTGGCGTCCAGCAGGTGGATCACGGTGTCGGCGACCGGCAGGCCGATCGGGGACGCCGTCCGGGTCAGGTCCGGCTCCGTCACCCGGTGGTAGATCGAGTGCACGGTGGTCTCGGTCGGCCCGTAGATGTTGATCAGGGCCGGCCGCTGCACGCCGAACTTCGCCGTCCACGCCGCCAGTTGCGACATGTCCAGGCGCTCGCCGCCGAACACGACCGCGCGCAGGGCCAGTCGGTCGACGCGCGGGTCGCCCTCCTGCACCAGCCCGGTCAGCGAGCGGAACGCGGACGGGGTCTGGCACAGCACGCTGACCCGCTCGGCCACCAGCAGTTCGACCAGCTCCTGCGGCGACCGGGCGACCATCGCGGGGACGACCACCAGGCGGCCGCCGTGCAGCAGCGGGGCCCAGATCTCCTTGACCGAGAAGTCGAAGGCGTAGGAGTGGAACAGCGCCCACACGTCGTCCGCGGCGAACGGGAAGTCCGCACGGGTCGCCGTGAACAGCCGCGGCACGTTGGCGTGCGCGGTGCCGACGCCCTTGGGCAGGCCGGTCGAACCGGAGGTGTAGATGACGTACGCCAGGTTGTCCGGGCGCACGCCGGTGACCGGGGCGGTGGCCGGGCGGGCGGCGATCGCGCCCTGGTCGGCGTCGATGAGGACGCGGGCGCCCGCGAACTCGATCGGCTCCAGGGCGGAGTGGGTCATCAGGATCGGCGATCCCGCGTCGGCCAGCATGTAGGCGAGGCGGTCGGCCGGGTTGGCCGGGTCCAGCGGCAGGTAGGCCGCGCCGGACTTCAGGATGCCCAGCAGGGCGGGGATGAGGTCGGGGCCGCGCTCCAGGGAGAGGCCGACGATCCGCTCGGGGCCTGCGCCCAGGGCGATGAGGTGGTGGGCGATGCGGTTGGCCCGCTCGTCCAGCTCCGCGTAGGTCAGGCTCTGGTCGCCGCTGGTCAGGGCGATGGCGTCCGGGGTGCGGGCAGCCTGGGCGGCGAACAGCTCGTGCAGGCAACGGGCGGCCTGCTGCTCGTCCGACGGCTGGGCAGGCTGCTCGGCCTGCGCCCGGCGCACCGGGACGAGCCGACGGTCGGCCTCGGCCAGCGGGACGACCAGGGCGTCGCCGTCGGCGTCGGCGGCCATGGCCTCCAGCACCAGCCGGTACATCGCGCCCAGCCGCTCCAGGTTCTCCCGGCTCATCGTCGAGACCGCGGCCCCGAGGCTGAGCTGGCCGACCCCGGCGATCGCCATCAGGCCGAACTCGTTGCGGCCGTCGTTCAGACCACCGCTGGTGTCCACCGTGCCGGTGTCGACCTGGTGGAAGTCCTGGTGGTCGAAGAGCACGGTGAGCAGGTCGCGGGTGTTCCCGGCGGCGCGCTGGACGGCGGGCAGCGGGTAGCGGCGGTGGGACCAGATGGCGGTCTCGGTGGCGTAGGTCTGCTCGACCAGTTCGCGCCAGGTGCGGGCACCACGGGTGGCGGGGAAGGGAAGGGTGTTGAGGTGCATTCCGAGCACCCGGTCGGCGCCGGGGGCCTCCATGCGGCCGTGGTAGACCACGCCGGTGTGGAAGGCGTCCTCGGCCGTCAGGCTGCCCATCACCTTGAGGTGCGCGGCCAGCATGACGCTCTTGATCGAGGTCTTCGCCTCGGCGGCCAGTCGGGTCAGGCCGTCCTCCAGGTCGGCGAACGGCACGCGGATCGCGTGGCGCTGCTCCGAGTCCTCGGCGCCGGCCCAGGTGGCCGGGATCCGCAGCGGGGTGTGCCCGTCCACGACGTCCTGCCAGAAGGCCTGCTCCTCGCTGCTCGCCAGCGCGGCCTCCTCGGCGGCGACGTAGTCCGCGTACCGGACCGCCGGGGCCTCGTAGGCAGCCGGCTCGCGGCCGTCCCGCAGCGCCTGGTAGCAGCCGACCAGCTCCATCAGGAAGGAGTTGATCGTCCATCCGTCGGTCACCGCGTGCAGGTGGCTGACCGTCAGGCGCCAGGCCTCGGCCGACTCGATGTGGACCGCCAGGTGCAGCAGCGGACCGTTCACCAGGTCGAACCCGGCCGTCCGGGCGGCGGCGACGAACGCGCGGCCGTGGGCGTCCTGCTCGGCCCCGGTCATGCCGCGCAGGTCCTCGACGGCGAACGGGATCTCGACGGTGGCGTGGACGAGCTGGAGCGGCCGGCTGTAGCCGGTCAGGTCGACCGAGGTCCGGAGGATCTCGTGACGGCCGGCCAGGATGGCGATGGCCTCGGTCATCGCCGGGGCGTCGAAGGGCTTCGAGTCGGGCAGGCGGAAGGAGTTGATGTTGTGGTAGCTGTTGCCGCCGTCCGCCGTGAGCATCTCGACGAGCATGCCGGTCTGGATCTGGGAGAGCGGGTAGGCGTCGACGACGCCGGCGGGGAGGGCCGTGCGGTCCTCGTCGCCGATGAGGGCGAAGGGCTCGACGGCGGTGATCAGGGAGGCGCCGGTGGTGTTGCCCGGGAGGGCGCTGGCCATGGCGGCGATGGTGCGCTGCTGGAAGACGTCGCGGATGGTGACGTCGTGGCCGGCGGAGCGGAGGGCGCCGACGAGGCGGACGGCGCGGATGGAGTCGCCGCCGAGGTCGAAGAAGCTGTCGTCGATGCCGACCTGGGGCAGGTCGAGGACGTCGGCCCAGATGGTGGCGAGG